>NZ_JASJVI010000151.1:0-4507 GCF_035019865.1 Cryobacterium sp. 10I5 | reverse complement strand
AGGGGAAATCCTTCCCCGCCCTCTACGACACTATTCGGGACGATCCCGGTGCCTTACCCAAGGTTGACAGAGAGGGCAGCGCCCTTTCACGGGGAGGCTGGGACATCATCGCCGGCCGAGAACATGATCCATTTCGCTCAGGAGCTCCGTGTCTAGAAACCAAGACGGGTCGAGGACCGAGGGCTCAACGAGCGTGCCGCCCAGTGACCAAGAACCCACAGGCACCAACAGCAGAGTGCCCAGTCATCGTTCTCGGCGTGGCTGGACGCGCACGCGAATTGTCCAGCTTGCCGCCGTCGCGGCCGCGACAGGGGTCGTCGCCGCGATCGTCGTACTCTTTGTCCGGCCGGCGGGGACCCAGTTCCCGTGGCATACGCACATTATCTCGACCACGTTTTGGGTGGGCGAAGTCTTCGACCCGACGGCCGCAGATGGCAGCCAGGTTCTCTCCACTTATGACTCGCTCTGGATCCAGAGCTTTGGAGGGTGTGACGGGGTTCTCGGTGATGGGTCCTGTCAGACCGAGCAGCGCAGGAGCGCCAATGGGTTTCTTCCCAGCCAGATGGCTCCGAAGGAGAACCCGTTCTACCTGGATCTTCCCTTCGATGACGTCCACGATCAGACTGCCCTCTCCATGCGCCAGAAGGTGATTCCGTGGGCAGGGGAGCCGGCCTACGCAACGCCCGCGGGAGACCCTACGGCGAGTCTGATGAAGAACAGGTGGGTCAGGATTCGGGCGAACGGGCAGACTTGCTACGGCCAGATAGAAGACGCCGGCCCCGGCAGCTATCACGACGCCAGCTACGTTTTCGGCTCCAACGATCAACGACCCGAAAATCGCAAGTTCAACGGTGCAGGCATGGACGTGTCCCCAGCGCTGAACGGGTGCCTACACTTCACCGACGTCAACGGGGAAACCGACACTGTCGACTGGCAGTTCCTCGCAGCAAGTGACGTCCCGGCCGGCCCGTGGACCGCGATCGTCACGACCAGCGGAACACGCTAACACCACACAACACACCTGGCGCCTGGTGCAGTTCCCCGAGGTGGCCCTGACCCTGGGGGTGGACACCTCACAAGAGAGAATGTTCACTATGGCAAGATCACGGCGGGAGTTCACTCCTGAGTACAAAGACGAGGCCGTGAAGCTGGTTTTGACTACCGGCAGAGCGGTCGCGACCGTCGCTCGAGAGCTCGGGATCAACGAGGCCACGCTGGGCCGCTGGGTGAGCGCGTTCAAGGCCCGCAACGAGACCGGTTGCGCTATCGCGGACCACATGCGCACCGACCTCATCCAGGACGCCCTCACGATGGCCATGGTGCTGCGCGGAGACCGCCCGGCGACGGTGATCTTCCACAGTGACCGTGGCACCCAATACGCGTCGGAACACCTCGATTATGGAGGTGGTTTATGGGACGTCCGAAGGAATGGATGGCCACGCAACTCGGGCGGGAGCCGATGCGGTCGCCGGGCCGGCCGCCGGGGTGGCGCCGGTCGGGACACGTTTCTTTCGTCACGCTGGTGGGATGCGAGACCTCAGCAAGGCACCGCTGTCAGGAAGGTTCTTGACCTTCGTCGAGCGTGAGGAGATCGCGATCCTGCGAGCACAGAATCTTGGTGTTCGACAGATCGCACAGGCGTTGAGTCGGTCCTCGTCGACGATCTCCCGCGAGCTACGACGCAACGCGGCCTCGCGCGGCGGCAAGGCTGAATACCGTGCCACGAGCGCCCAGTGGCACTCCGACCGGCGTGCCCGCTGGCCCAAGATGGCCAAGCTCGCGGGTAGCCCGCTGTTGCGCGAGTACGTTCAGTCCCGGTTGGATGGAACAGTGAAGCGCGCTGATGGCACGCCCGCGGCAGCTCCCGGGATCGGGGCGTGGAACGGGCGTCGACATGGGCCCCGACAGGATCGCCACTGGTCCACAGCGTGGAGCCCGGAGCAGATCGCAGGTCGGCTTAAGGTCGATTTCCCCGACGATAGGAGCATGAGAATCTCCCATGAGGCGATCTACCAGGCCCTCTACATCGAGAGTCGTGGCGCGCTGCGCCGCGAGCTGACCACGGCCTTACGCACTGGTCGGGCGTTGCGAGTGCCGCGGGCCCGTGCCAAGCGCGGTAAGAGCTTCCTGTCAAAGGAAGTCATTATCGCCGCCCGGCCCGCAGAAGCCAACGACAGGGCCGTTCCCGGACACTGGGAAGGGGACCTGATCCTCGGACTAGGCGGGGTCGCGATCGGGACCCTCGTCGAACGCACCACGAGGTTCACGATGCTGTTGCACCTGCCCCCGATGGACGAGCACAAGATGATCGGCGCACAGGTCAAGAACGGGCCCGCGACAGCCGGACACGGCGCCGACGCCGTCTGTGATGCGATCGCCCGAACCATCACCGGCCTGCCCGAGACCCTGCGCAAGTCATTGACCTGGGACCAGGGCGCCGAGATGGCCCAACACGCCAGACTCCGCATCCAGGCCGGGCTGCCGATCTACTTTGCCGATCCCCACTCGCCGTGGCAGCGGCCCAGTAACGATAACACCAACGGGCTGCTGCGCCAGTACTTCCCCAAAGGCACCGACTTCACCCGCTACGCCCTGGACGATCTCGACGGCGTCGCCAAGACCCTGAACGAACGCCCCCGCAAGGCACTCGGATTCAAGACGCCAGCCGAAGCGATGAACGAGCTACTGTTGACCGCAAGCACTAGTGTTGCGACGACCGGTTGAATCTGCCCACGCTGCCGCGGTCGGAGTGTCAGATCGCGTCCTGCTCGATCCGGGGGCGTCACGGCCGCGTTTGTGAGGGCGTCGGCGACGAGTTCGGTGCGCATGTGATCGGCGATGGACCAGCCGACGACTTCCGCAGCATCTCCGTGGATTCAGGGTCGGCGTTCGTCCAGAAGTCGTTGAGTACGAAGGGGGCGTACGTTCTGCGGTGCGCTCGCTTCCATTGGTGCACTGTGCGCGGCGCGACGGCAGCCTCTCGATCAGATTTCGGAATCGTCGTCTAGCCCGGTGACGACGGGGAGCGTCTTCTCAGCGCTACCCGCGGAATGTGAGTGCTCTGGCTGCCGGCTACGGGTTGGCTGCGGCTTCTGGAACGACAGCTCCCCACCCACGCGCCCGCCATGTGGTCGGCCGTGGTCGGCGTACTCTTCACGAAAGAAAGCCATCCGCCAAGGCCCCATTTCCATCCGGGCGCCTGTGCGCAGGACCTGTGCACCCTCCTGCCCGCGCTCCTTCTTTGCGCCGCCGGAAACCGCCCCAAGCGGATACAGAACGTACTCATCGTTCTCGTCGTGGCGGATTTCAGCATGGAAAGACTGGAGACCCTTTAAACACAAATTCGCCTCCGGGGCCGAGCCAATGGTGGTGATGGTCGGTAGCAGGTCGAACTCAGCCGGCATCTGGCCGTTCCAGTTCTCCGAACCGACCACAAAAATCAGCCGGGGCCGTCCGGATCCCGGCGTGTAGTGCGTCGTGGTGATTTGGCGCCGGATTCTCCGATTGAAGGTCGGCACGAGTGGATACAGAGTCGGCGGCGGCAACGGCACGGAAGGTACCTGCGTGGCTCCGGCACTCCGACGCCGCAAAAGGGGTGCCAGCGCAGCCCAGCTGCCGAGCGCGATGTTTGGGGAACCTGTCAGCAGGCGCTGGATGATCGGCACGCGCACAGCGCCAATACGGATGACCAGTCCGGCGGGTCCTGACAGGGAGACGCTCAGTCCTCGCACGGCCAGGTTCGAAGCTAGGGCACGGATGTTCTTCAGCGTCGCCGTTCGGGAACGCACGAACATTTCCGGGTGATCTGAGAAGACCTCGACATCAAGTCCCTTAGCCTTGATGGTGCCGTTCATTTGCCCCGCCGGCGTCTCGGTGGCGACGTCCGTATCGGCGCCCTTCTCTCCTGGCCCCGCTAGGGAAAACGTCAGATCGATGTCCAACCGGGTTGAAATACTCATGGCTACTTGATGATCGGATCGATACCGGAACTCTCGCTCGTGGTGACCCTGAGGGTGCCGTTCAGTTTCCAGGTGGCGCGCGGGGATTCCGGCCCTATGTCACGCGGCACTTCAACCGTCATGTCGACGAAGCTGTAGTTGATCGCGGCATTCTTGCCGGTCAGGTAGGACCACATCTCCCTACCAAGATCTGTCCAGTCCTTGATATTGTGCACATCGTGGCCGACAACGGTTGCGGGATCTGCGGGGGTTTGGCTGTCAGTCACGGTATGTTCCTTCTCGCTTGTCGGCTGGAAATGGTCACTCAGTCATCAGAGATCCGACCAGACGATTAGCTCTGAATCGGAGCAAACTCGTGCACAGGGCGCGCAGCCGCCAATTGCTTCATCGGCTGCGTGCAGTCAATCGTAGTGGAGGGCGCCGTCTGGGGGAAGGGCGATGAATGTCTCCGTTAGGGTCAATACCGTTTGTCGATTTCAAACGGTGGAAGCAACAGGGGCTATTTCCTTCCTTGAGACTAGCTCGCTGAGCAGGTCAGCTGGGGTGCT
>NZ_JASJVI010000150.1:0-4719 GCF_035019865.1 Cryobacterium sp. 10I5 | reverse complement strand
CAACGATCAACCTCGTTTCCGGACTCGCCCATTAACCAAGTGCTTCAGCGCACCACGTACTCGCTCGAGACAAAACGTCTGGAGAAGGAACGAAGCATCCCCAGTGTTGCCAGAAAGGCGCTCGGGTTCCGGTTTCGTGTTCTGCTCCATCCCGGTCAGGGCCCCGTCCCGGGGCTTGATTCGCGCGCGAGCTCCGTCTCGAAAACTCAGAACTAGACAGCCGTTGCCTGGCGGCCTTCCGAGCCCAGATGCGTGCGAGCCTCCCTCAACCCTTTTCGTTCTTCTTCGGCCAAAGGGTCACCGTTGATGGTCTTCCTTGGCGATCGCGCTTTTCCCGTCCTCTGACCCAACGATGTGGCCGTGAACTTCAGCAAGTGTTAGCGGCCTGGGGTTGTGGGATCGTCAACCGTTTCTTTGAGTTGGTCCGAGGTTTAGAGGAGTGCTTCGCGGGCGAGGACGATGGTTCTGTCTCGGGGAAGCTCGATGACGTCGACGGGGTCGGGTGCGAGCCTGTCGAGGGCTAGGAAGAGGACTTGGGCCCAGCGAAACATTTTGCTCCGCCGGTTGTAGCGGGGTACTGGGGTGGAGATGAAGAATGTTGCGCGTGAGGAAGCGAAATTTACTAGCGCTGTCTTGTCGACGGTGTGAGCTTCGGTCAGGAGTTCTGTCATCCGGGGTTGCTCAAGGAATCCGACTTTCGCGACGACGCGAACGATTCCGGAGGGGAACGTTTCGACGTTGATTCGTTGTTTCATCCCGACGGTGGAGGGGACGTCGATCGTTGACCAGCTCAAGAGGATGGAGCGTTTCTGGAGGGCATGATTTTGAGTGACCATTGTGCGCAGGGCAACGGGCACAATATTTGGATTCCGGGTAATGAACACTGCGTCTCCGGGAACCCGGAACAGGTCCCCTTTGGCGCGTGTGAGAAAGGACTCCAGGTCGCTGAGGGGGAGCTCGCCGATGCGTCGTGCGGCGCGGATGCGTTGCTGTCCTATCCACCATGAGCCCATCACTGTGAATATGATTGCGCCGATTGCGAGTGGGAGCCACCCTCCCGAGGTCGCTTTGGGTAGGTTCGCGACGAGGAACGCGACAGTCACCAGGAGGATTGCGCCTGCGGCGAGAATTCTTGGCGTGAGGCGTCTGGAGTGTGCCCAACTCCAGGCCAGGTAGACGATGGTGGTGATGGAGATGGTAGTGGTGACGGCGATGCCGTATGCGGAGGCCAACGCGGCGGATCCTCGGAAGCCAATTGTCACGGCGAGCACAGCAAGTGCAAGTAGGACGTTGATGGCTGGAACGTAGATCTGGCCCTCGTTCTTTTCCGATGTGTGAACTACTCGAAGTGGAGGGAAGAGCCCCAGACGCCACGCTTGATGGATGACGGAGTATGTCCCTGAGATCACAGACTGGGAAGCGATGATCGTGGCGGCCGTGGCGAGGATGACCATGGGGAGTTGACCCCACGCGGGCACGAGGCCGAAGAAGGATGCGGTCGCCTCCTGCGGGTGGCGCAGAGCCAAGGACGCCTGCCCAAGATAGTTGAGGACCAGGGCGGGAAAGACGACCCACATCCATGCGCGCGTGATCGCTTGTCGGCCGAAATGGCCGAGGTCGGCGTAGAGGGCTTCGGCTCCCGTAACGGCCAGAACGATCGCTCCGAGGGCGAAGAATGCTGTCCCGGGCTGGTCGATGAAGAAAAGTACAACCCAGTGCGGTGAGAGCGCTTGAAGGACCGCGGGGTCCTCCAGGATCGATGCGCCACCCGTCACTGCGAGGACAAGAAACCAGAGCAACATTATCGGGCCAAAGAGCCGTCCGATTGTTCGGGTGCCAAATCTTTGTATCGCAAAAACACCCAGCAAGATCACGACTGCGATCGGCACCACAAGGGCGGACAGGGTCGGCTGGATCACTTCTAGACCTTCTACTGCGGACAGGACCGAGATCGCGGGAGTGATCACGCTATCGCCTAGAAACATTGCGGCACCCAGCATGGCAACAATAGTGAAGGTCGTGAGGGTTCGAGCTTTCAGACCGCTCCGGCGGAGAAGCCCGAATAGTGCGAGAAGCCCACCTTCGCCTCGGTTGTCAGCCCGGATCAGGAAACGCACGTAGAGGATCGTGACAACCAAAGTGAGCGCATAGACGATGGTCGCCGTCGACCCATACACATATTCGGCCGACGGTCCGCTGACATCGAAACGACCGGCGTCAAACGTCGTCGTCGCCGCGTAAAGCGGGCTGGTGCCAATATCGCCGAAGACGACACCCATCGCCGCAATCATGGGACCCACAACCAAAGCCGGACCGCGTGCGCTCAATTTTTCCAACTTCACGAATCTTTCTACATCCAAGACAGGCTCACGGCAGCTGGGACCGCTGTCGATCCGGTTAACGGTTAGCGTGCGAAGCGGTCTTGAAGGCGCCGCGTCAACTAACTCCTGAATCCTAGGGTGCGGAGAGAGCGTTATGTGTGCCGCAGCCGGTATCGTGCGACGTGTCGGCAACCATCGGTGAGCACCAAGTCGACCTGGCCGGCGCCCACTCCAAAGTTCCCACGCACCGCCCCCATCTGTGAACCTCCGGAAATAGATGGAAGGCCCAGCGGCTGGGGTGCGTGAAGCCCTGGCCGTCATCGAGCGCGGCAACCCCACGAGCAGGGCGGCGATACGGGTCGAGACGCGGTGGCGGGTTAGGGCACGGTAGGTGGTCATCGCGCATTCGTCTTCGGTGTTTCGTCCCGCGAGCTCGAGCAACACGTACATTTTTCGACATGATCTCCAACACCATCCCGTCGTTGCGGCAGAGCAGATCGACTGCATACGCCACCCCGACCGGGCTGCGGGCAACGGCGGTTCGTGGTCGATTCCCGGCCCGATACGGCAGCATGGACCCCATGCAGGCCAACTCAGAGTTCAAGCCGGAGTTCTTAGAGATCAACCCGCTCTTCGCCCGCCCGGGGGAGGACAGCGTTGTCCCACGTTATGTCCTCGGCGCGGACCCGATGGAGCCGGAGACGGCGTACCAGATCATCCACGACGAGATCATGCTCGATGGCAATGCCCGGCTGAACCTCGCGACCTTCGTGGGCACCTGGATGGATGATCACGCCGGCCGGCTCTACGCGGAGGCCTTTGACAAGAACGTCGTCGACAAGGACGAATACCCCCAGACCGCGGCGATCGAGGAGTATTGCTGGCGGATGATCGCGGGCCTCTGGCATGCGCCGGAGCCGATGGACACGATCGGCACGTCGACGATCGGATCCTCGGAGGCGTGCATGCTCGGCGGACTGGCCCTGAAACGACGCTGGCAGCAGGCCAGGCGGGCGGCCGGGAAGCCGACCGGGCAGCCGAACCTCGTGATGAGTTCCGCGGTGCAGGTGTGCTGGGAGAAGTTCTGCAACTACTGGGACGTCGAGGCGCGCTTCGTGCCCATCAGCGAGGAGCATCCGAGCCTCGACGGGCACAACCTCGAAAGCTATGTCGATGAGAACACGATCGGCGTCGTCGCGATCATGGGCGTGACCTACACCGGGGTCTACGAGCCGGTCGCGGCGATCGCCGCAGCCCTCGACGAGGTCCAGGAACGCACCGGACTGGACATTCCGATCCATGTCGACGCGGCATCCGGGGGCATGATCGCGCCCTTCCTGCAGCCGGAACTGGCCTGGGACTTCCGGTTGGAACGGGTGCATTCGATCAATACGTCCGCGCACAAGTACGGTCTCGTATACCCCGGCCTGGGCTGGATCGTCTGGCGTTCGAAGGACCTGCTGCCGGAGGACCTGGTCTTCCACGTCAGCTACCTCGGCGGGAGCATGCCCACGTTCGCCCTCAATTTCTCCCGTCCCGGCGCGCAGGTGCTCCTGCAGTATTACCTCTTCCTCCGGCTCGGGTTCGAGGGATACCGTGCCGTGCAGCAGGTGTCCCAGGACGTGGCACGATTCCTTGCGCGCGGCATCGAGAAGATCGGCGCCTTCACCCTGTGGAACGACGGTTCCGATATCCCGGTGTTCGCGTGGCGGCTCACCCCCGGCCACACCCGGAATTGGAACCTGTTCCACCTCTCGGACCGGCTGCGTTCCCATGGTTGGCTCGTTCCCGCCTACCGGATGCCCGACGACCTGTCCGAGATGACGGTGCAACGCATCGTCGTGCGCAACGGGCTCAGCATGGACCTGGCCGCACGCCTGCTCACGGTCATCGAGCATGAGACGGCCTACCTTGACAGGCTCGAGGGGCCGATGCCGGTCGAAGGGCAGCAACCCGGATTCACGCACTGACACCCCGCGGCGGTCCTCCGTACAGCAGATTCCCCGTAGGTTCGGTTGGGTGCCGCGAGGCGAAATGCAGCCATGAAGGAGACCCGGTCACGGCAGGCGTGGTGGCGGCGTCGACCATAAGGGGGGATCGCGGAGGGGAAGCACTGAACGAGAACTGAACCGCACTCCTAGAGCGAGGGATTCTCTGGCAGGCGCCGGTAGACAGTGTGGTGAGAAGCCTCGCTCAGCCAAACACCCGGCAGCCTGCGGCCGGCGGTGTCGATTGGGTTGACGAGGACCGTTGGAACGTGGCCGTGCTGGTCACGTTTGACCACGACAACAAAAGTTTGGCCCAAAACATCGTCCGTCCGGAGAGTCACGGCCGTCCACATTGTTGACATCGGGTTTCCCTCAGCGTAATAGGTCTCGTGGAGTGTAGAAGTTCGGTG
>NZ_JASJVI010000149.1:0-4820 GCF_035019865.1 Cryobacterium sp. 10I5 | reverse complement strand
AGGCGTGCCTGGCGCGAAACGGCGCATCGGGCGCGCGAAGGCGACGGCGTCACCGAGGGAGCCACCGGCACGGGTCGCCGGGCAACGTAGACTGGGAGGAACGCTACCGCTTGCTGTCGGCTGTCGGCTCCCGGCGCAGACCGGGTCGCGGCCGCCGGCACGCACCGGACGCACTCTCCCCGGCAACACACGGTTGCCTCGTGGATGAGTGTTCCCACTTCCCGAGGAGGACCATGGTTACCGTCGATCGTTCAGCCGCAGAGCAGTCGGTCATCCCGGCCGGCCCCGTTGTTCCGGTGCTCTCGCTGAGCGCGGAACCCGAACTGGTGCTGTTGTCCCCGGACGCCCGCACCCGCCGTTTCGACCGCGACGACGTCGTCGTGCGCAAGGGCGAGATCGCCCTCATCAACGGCCACTTCACCCCGCACGAGTCCATGGTCAGGGACCTGCTCGCCGTCGCGCACGCCCTCGACACCGCCGGCATCGACTTCCTGCTCGTCCGCGGCGACCACGACCGCCCGGTGCTCGCCGTCGACCGCAAGCGCCGCAAGCACATCACCCGCGCGCTTGCCGAGGCGTTCTCCAACGACCCCTTTTACGCCAAGCCCCTCGACGGGCACCTCACCCAGCCCCTCCTCCTCGCCGACGGCGCCCTCACCACGCTGCGCAAGTCATCCGTCTTCCGGGTCTACCGTCCGCGCATCGAACCGATCGGTCGCCTCCGGTACGGCGCCGAGACCGCGTTCCAGTTCGAACTCTGGTTCTTCGGCGAAGACGAGATCGTCGCCCCGGTCGAGAATTCCCTGATGCGCAAGCGGATGCCGCGTGGCGAGGCCCGCGAGACCACCATCACCCTGTTCGGGCGCACCTGGCGCACCCTGCAGCACATGTTCGACGATCTCGCGAGCGACGTCAGCTTCGACATCGACATGGTCTTCTCCTGGGTCGACGGCTCCTCGAGCGACTTCCAGCGCGAACGCGCCAAGCGGATGAAGGCCTACGTCGTCGGCAGCGGCGACGAGTCCGACGCCCGGTTCCGCCAGATCGACGAACTCAAGTACGCCCTGCGCAGCGTTTACATGTTCGCGCCCTGGGTGCGCCGCATCTTCATCGCCACGGACTCGCCCGCACCTGAGTGGCTCGCCGAGCACCCGCGCGTCACGATCATGAACAGCGAAGACTTCTTCCCGGACCCGAGCGTGCTGCCGACGCACAACTCGCACGCCGTCGAGAGCCAGCTGCACCACATCCCCGGGCTCGCCGAGCACTTCCTGTACTCCAACGACGACATGTTCTTCGGCCGTCCGATCGGACCGGAACTGTTCTTCTCGCCCGGCGGCGTCACCAAGTTCATCGAGGCATCCACCCGGATCGGCCTCGGCGAGAACGACCCGAGCCGCAGCGGGTTCGAGAACGCTGCCCGGGTCAACCGGGCGCTGCTGCGCGAACGCTTCGGCAAGGTCACGACCCGGCACCTCGAGCACACGGCCGTACCGATGCGGAAGAGCGTGCTGAACGAGCTCGAGGCCGAGTTCCCCGAGGACTTCGCCCGCACGGCGGCGAGCCAGTTCCGCTCGGCGACCGACATCTCCGTGACGAACTCGCTCTACCACTACTACGCGCTGACCACCGGGCGCGCCGTCGAGCAGACCCAGGCCAGGTCCCTCTACATCGAGACGACGCTCAAGCTCGCCCTGCGTCAGATGAACAAGCTCCGCAAGCGCCGCGACCAGGACATGTTCTGCCTGAACGACGGCAGCTTCCCCGAGATCTCGGACGACGTGCGCCGCGCAGCCGTGACCGAGTTCCTCGAGCAGTACTTCCCGATCGTCGCGCCGTGGGAGCGCGAGGCGCAGGACTCGTCGAGCGTCACGCCCGCCGCAGCGGCTGCGACCGCTGTCAATGGCGGGGTCGGTGACGTCGGCGGTGCGCCGCGGACCGGACCGTTTAGCGCAGAACCGGGATCGGCGTGGTCATCGGCGGCTCGCGGAGCGCTGGCAGAGTACCCGCGTCCATGATCGTGATGCCCGACTCGGCGAGGCGTCGGGCGCTCTCCTCCGGGTTGATGTAGTCGAGCGGGGCATAGCTGCCGAGCGGCACGACCGAGTGCAGCACGGTGTCCGGGTAGACGTGCACGAGGTTGAACGCCCGGGCGCCGTCACGGCCGCGGGTGCCGCCGACGGGCACATTGAGGTCCTGCGTGTAGCACGTGGCCGAGGCCACCGACACCGGGATGCCGGCGAACATCGCGGTCGAGGAATAGTGCAGGTGCCCGGCGAGGATGCTGCGGACATCCGTGCCGCGGAGCACCTTGGCCAGGCGCGACTGGCCGCGGAGTTCGACCGAGACGGCGAGGTCGAGCACACTCGGCACGGGCGGGTGATGCATCGCGAGGATGGTGCCGTCCGGTGCGGGAACGCTCAGCTCGGTGGTGAGCCAGGCGAGCTGGGCGTCGGTCACGGTGCCGAAGTGCTGGGAGGGCACCGAGGTGTCGAGCGTGATGATGCGGAGGCCGCCGATGTAGTCGACGCGGTCGATGGGAGCCGTCGACGAGGGCTGGCCGAGAAGTTCAGCACGGAAGGCCGAGCGGTCGTCGTGGTTGCCCATTACCCAGATGACGCGGGCGCCGAGCCGAGCGGCGGCCGGTTCGACGATGCTGCGAACCAGGGCGTAGGCATCCGCTTCGCCCTTGTCGGCCAGGTCGCCGGTGATGACGATGGCGTCGGGGCGGCCAGAGGATGCTTCGACCTCGGCGAAGAGTTCGGCGAGGTGCTGGGCGCTGTCGACCCGGTCGTACAGTCGGCCGCCATCGGCTAGGAGGTGAGTGTCGCTGAGGTGGAGCAGGAAATAGTCCGGCCTAGGGTATTCGGCCGTTCGCAGGTTCAAATGAACTTTCCATTCGTCGGGACTGTGTGCACTCATCGTCGAGTCGACTGACTCTACCCTGAATAGTCGACCAGTCGTTCTTGAACGGCCGGTGTATTCCAGACGAACATGCCTGCGGACCCGGAGTTTATTCTCCGGGTCCGCAGAGGGCGGTGCCTGATCATGCCGGGCGCGTCAGCCTGTGTGCTCGCCTTCGTTGACCTGCAGAACTCGCTCGCCCTGCTCTCCCGAGTTCGTCACGGCGATCTTGCGCGGCTTGGCGGCCTCGCTCACCGGGATCGTCACGCTCAGTACGCCGTTGTTGTACGTCGCGCCGATGCGGTCGACGTCGATGCCCTGCCCGAGGTTGAGCTGGCGGAGGAACGAGCCGGCCATGCGCTCGCGGGTCAGCCACTTGACGTTCTCGTGGTTCGCCATCGTGCGCTCGCCGCGGATCGTGAGCAGCTGGCCGTCGACGTCGATGTCCACCGAACCCGGGTCGATGCCGGGCATGTCGGCGTTCAGCACGTAGTGGTCACCCTCCCGGAAGAGGTCCATCGGCATGACCCGGGGCCCCCGGTTGTCGATGAGGGCCGAAGCCATGCGGTCGAGTTCGCGGAACGGATCGTAATTCATTGCCATGGTGTGTCCTTCCCTTGGTCCGGCTCCGGGGATGCTCATCCGTCCGGTGTCGCCCCGGAAGTCCGGACGATTCTCAATTGACCTTCAATAGTTGAGTCGATGGGGCTCAACTATTGACAATGTATTCCCGGAACCGGTGCCCCGCAACGCCTCGGAGCCGGCCGGCCCTGGCCGTTCGCGGGCGGCGAAAACCGGTCGGGTGACGCCGCCGCGTTCGAGGGGTGCCGGGGCGTGCGCGCCCTGAATAGGCTGGGCACATGGCTCGTTTCGTGCGCTTCTCCGAATTCGGCGGCCCGGAAGTTCTGCGGGTGATCACCGGCGATCCGCCTGCCGCCGGTCGGGGCCAGGTGCGCGTGCGGGTGCACGCCGCGGGGCTCAATCCCGTTGACTGGAAGATCCTGCGCGGCGGCCCGGCGGCCGGCGCATACAGCGTCGCCCTGCCGAGCGGCAACGGCAACGACTTCTCCGGCGTCATCGACGAACTCGGTGCCGGCGTGACGAGCTGGGCTGTCGGCGACGCCGTTCTCGGCGGCGCGCGCATGGTCGCCCAGGCGGACTGGATCGTCGTCGACGCGTCCGCGATCATCCGCAAACCGGATGCCCTCGGGTTCCTCCCCGCCGGAGCGCTCGATATCGCCGGTCGCACCGCGGCGGCCTCGGTGCGCTCCCTGGCGCTGACCCGCGAGGACACCGTGCTCGTGAGCGCCGCCTCCGGGGGAGTGGGGGTTCTCGCCGCCCAGCTCGCCGTGCGCACCGGCGCGACCGTGGTCGGAACCGCGAGTCCCGCCAACCACGACTTCCTCCGCGGTCTCGGCGTGATCCCGGTCGCCTACGGCACGGGCCTCGTCGATCGGGTGCGGGCGCTCGTGCCCCGGGTGACCGCGGTGCTCGACAACAACGGTCCCGCGACGATCGACGCGGCCCTCGAGCTCGGCGTGCCCGGCACCCGCATCAACACGATCGCAGCGCGCGGCTACCGGGCGGATGCCGGCATCACCGGAGTCGGAGGCCAGGCGGCCCGTCCCGGCGACCTGGCCGCCCTCGCCAACCGGGTCGCGAGCGGGGACGTGGTGCTGCCGATCGACCGGGTCTTCCCGCTCGACGAGGTCGCGGACGCCTACCGGTACCTGATGGGTGGGCACGTGCGCGGCAAGGTCGTGCTCGGTCTGGTCTGAGCCCTCCGGTTCGTGAGGCCTGCGGTTCCTGGGCCCGGCGGTTCGTGAGGAAGGCGCGGTCCCGGCCCGGCACGGTGTACCTTCTACATCACAGCAGTTGAATTCTGCTCAGAAGGACCTCGGCGGCGTTCGGCCCCG
>NZ_JASJVI010000148.1:0-4909 GCF_035019865.1 Cryobacterium sp. 10I5 | reverse complement strand
CGGGCTGAGTCAGGGGCACGCAAACCAATCTATCGTGGGGTCATGAGTGGTTTCGCGGGATGGCAGGCCTGGACCGGAGCACAGGCGCGAGAGTGGATCGCCGTGCCCGCGGCATCCGCCGACAAGTACAGCAGGGGCGTGCTCGGCGTGCGCGCGGGCTCACGCGCCTACCCGGGCGCCGCCGTGCTCGGGGTCGAGGCGGCCATGCGCACGGGCCTCGGGATGGTGCGCTACCTCGGCCCCCGCCGGGCCACGGACCTCGTGCTGCAGCGCCGACCCGAGGTCGTCACCGCGCCTGGACGAGTGCAGGCCTGGCTGCTCGGCTCGGGGATGGATGCCGCCCAGCGCTCTGACGCGACGCTCGAAGCGCTCGAGGCCGCGTTCGCCGAGGGGGTTCCCGTCGTGTGCGACGCGGGCGCCCTCGACCTGGTGGACCGGAAGACCGGCCCGACCGTGATCACCCCGCACTACCGGGAGCTCGCCGGGCTGCTGTCCGGCGCGGCCTTTGGACGGCGGGGCGACGCGACTCCCGCGGACATCGCTGCGGACCCGGGGGAGTGGGCCGTGCGCGCCGCGGGCGTGCTCGGCGTGTCCGTGTTGCTCAAGGGGGCTGTGACGTACGTCGCCTCGCCCGGCGGCACCCGGCTGACGGTGACCGGGGCCCCACCGTGGCTTGCGACGGCGGGCGCAGGGGACGTGCTCGGGGGTATCCTCGGCGCCCTGTTCGCAACCCACGCTGCGGCGCTCGAGGCGGATGCCGAGGCGTGCGCCGCCCTCGCGGCGACCGCCGCGCTCGTGCACGGTCTCGCGGCGACCCGGGCGTCCGCCGGCGGCCCGCTCGTGGCCCTCGACGTCGCCGAGGCCGTCCCCGCGACGATCGCGGCCCTCCTCCGCCCCTGACCCCGCTCCCGCGGACCGAATCAGCGCGGGGGGATGCGTGCCAGGAAGGCGCGGGTGCGCGGCTCGCGCGGGGCGCCGAAGACCTGCTCCGGCGGCCCGAACTCGAGCACCCGGCCGGCGTCGATGAACGCGACCCGGTCGGCGACGTCCCGCGCGAAGCCCATCTCGTGGGTCGCCATCACGATCGTCGTTCCCGACTGCTTGAGCTGCCGCACGAGGTCGAGAACCTCGCCGACGAGCTCGGGGTCGAGCGCGCTCGTCACCTCGTCGAGCAGGAGCAGTTCGGGGTCTGTCATGATGGCGCGCACGATCGCGGCACGCTGCTGCTGGCCGCCGGACAGCCGGTCGGGGAAGTCGCGCGCCTTCCCGGACAGGCCAATCTGGTCGAGCAGTTCGAGGCCGCGCACCTCGGCCGTGCGGCGCGGCACCCGGTGCACGATCCGGCTCGCGAGGGTGACGTTGTCGAGCACGCTCAGGTGAGGGAACAGGTTGAACTGCTGGAACACCACACCGATCCGGGCGCGCACGGCGTCCCCGTTCGCGCGCGGGTCGCTGATGTCCCTGCCGGTGAGCCAGACCTGGCCGTCGTCGACGCGCTCGAGCAGGTTGATCACCCGGAGCAGGGTCGACTTCCCCGAGCCGCTCGCCCCGATCAGGGCGACGACCTCGTGCTGGTGCACGACGAGGTCGATGCCGCGGAGCACGGGAACCGAACCGAAGCTCTTGTAGACGTCGTCGACCCGGAGGACCGGCACGACGGCATCCGTTGCCCCGCTCATACGACCCCTCCGACCTGTTCGCGGCGGCGCATCCTGGCCGACAGCCAGTCCGTGAGCCGGATCATCGGCAGGGCGAGCAGCACGAAGAGCAGCCCGGCGAGCACGTACGGCGTGAAGTTGAAGCTCGCGGCCGTCTCGATCTGGGCGGCCCTGACCGCGTCGACGGCGCCGAGCACGCTGATCAGGCCGACGTCCTTCTGCATCGCGACGAAGTCGTTCATCAGCGCCGGCGTCACCTTGCGGAGCGCCTGCGGCAGCACGATCGTGCGCAGGGTACGACCGTGGCTGAGGCCGAGCGACCTTCCGGCGAGCACCTGCGAGGGGTGCACGGCCTCGATCCCCGCCCGCCACACCTCGGCGACATAGGCCGAGTAGGTCAGCACGAGCGCGATCGTGCCCCAGACGTACGAGGGCAGCTTCGGGAACACCCCGAGGCCGGGCAGCCCGAACCCCACGAGGTAGAGCACGATGATGAGCGGCATACCGCGGAACAGGTCGGTGTACCCGGCGGCGAGGGCGCGCAGCGGGAAGAAGACCGCGCCGCGCAGGGTGCGCATCGTCGCGAGCAGCAGACTCACGATCAGCACGCCGACGGCCGCCACGAGCAGCACGCGGATGTTGAGCAGCAGCCCGTCGAACACCCGCGGCCAGGCCTTCACCGCGACCGTGGGGTCGAAGAAGGACTGCTGTACCCGGGTCCAGCCCGGTGTGTTGACCACGAAGACCCAGATCACGATCGCGAACGCGAGGGTGCTCACCGCGCTCAGCAGCACCGACCGGGTGGTCTGTGCGCGACGGTACGCCCTGCGGCCGACTTCGACCGCGCTCGGTTGCCGGGCCGGCCGACCCGTGCCGGAGTCGGTACCCGTGTCGGCCCCTGGAGCTTCGGCCGGTGTCACTTCAGGACGGGCGCGTCCGCGTTGCCGGCGAGCCAGGTGTCTGCGAGGTTCGCGAGGGTGCCATCGGCGCGGAGGGCGTCGACGGCGGCGCTCACCGCGGCGGTCAGGGGGCTGTCCTTGGCCAGGACAAGGCCGAAGGCGTCGGTACCCGCCTGGGCGCCCGGCGTTGCGCCGGGGGTGGGGGTCGGACTGGCGGACCCCGCCGCGGCATCGGGCAGCTGACCGATGATCGTGCCGCCGTCGAGTTCGACCCCCGTGAGGTAGAACGCGGTCGGGAGGTCGACGACGATCGCGTCGACGGTTCCGTTCTGCAGCGCGAGCTTTGCGTCGTCGTTCGTGTTGAACGCCTGGACACCCTGGTTCGGTGCGATCAGCTTCTCCGCTTCCGTGAAGCTCGTCGTGCCGGTCGCGGCCCCGACCAGGAGGCCCTTGAGCCCGGCGAGCGAGGTCACGGAGGCGGCCGGGGAGGTGCCGACGGTGATCACCGCCTGGGTGGTCTCGTAGTACGGCGAGGAGAAGTCGACCTGCTGGGCGCGTTCCGCCGTGATCGAGAACTGCTGCAGGTTGAAGTCGAAGCCCTTCGGCCCCGGAGCGATCGCCTCGTCGAAGGTGGTCCGCACCCAGGTCACATCCTGCTTCGCGAAGCCGAGCTTGCCGGCGACGGCGTAGGCGACGGCGGCCTCGAAACCCTTGCCGGATGCCGGTGAGTCGTCGATCGCCCAGGGGAAGTACGCGGGTTCCCCAGTTCCGATCGTGAGCTTGCCCGGCGTGAGATACATGCTCGGGTCCGGCGAGCTGAGCGACGGGGCCGCCGTCGCACGGGAGCCCGCGCCCGGCGCCGGGCTCCCGGCAGAGCAGGCGCTCAGGAGCAGCGCACCCGCAAGGGAGACGGCAAGCACCAAAACGTGACGGGACCTGCGACGATTCAGCATTGACCACTCCTTGGGATGACTGTCTCTGGCCATCATGACGCATCTTCCCTCGGTCGTCGGCATGCACCCGGCGAATGTGACGGTCTCGTTAAGTACACCGTGATGTGGGAAAGTGGAACGTGCCCGATTCCCTCGCCCCGAAACCGCCGGTGCGGTTCACGGCAGGGCTGAGCCCGCGTGTCCTGCTGTGGTTCGGATTCGTCGTCGTGCACGCCTGGCTCGTGTACATCTGCTTCGTGGCGGTCGGCTGGCCGCTCGGCGACGTGGACGTCGTCTACCTCGGCTGGGCGACCGACGCGGCGAGCGGCGCGGCCCTCGTCGGCATCACCGCGCCGTTCGTCTACCCTGTGCTCGCCGTCGTGCCGATCGTCGCAGCTCTCGCCTTCGGCACCGCGTCGTACACGGCGACGTGGCTGGGAATCGTCACCCTGCTCAACGCTGTTGCCTTCGCTGCCCTGACCGGGCGTCGCCGCGGGTCCCGTGCGCTCGTTGCCGCGGCCTGGTGGCTGGGGTTCCTCCTGCTGCTCGGTCCGGTCGCGCTCGCCAGGATCGACTCGATCACGGCCCCGCTCGTCATCCTCGCCGTGCTGTGGCTGCGGTCCCGGCCGGTCTGGGGCACCGTGATCCTCACGGTCGCGACCTGGGTGAAGATCTGGCCGATCGCCGTCATCGCGGCCCTGGTCATCGCCTTGAAACAGCGGATGCGCGCCGGCTACGCCTTCCTAGGCACGAGCGCCGTCATCGTGGTCGCAGCACTCAGCCTCGGCAGCGGCCTCCGGGTGTTCAGCTTCATCTCCGAGCAGACCAACCGGGGAATCCAGATCGAGTCTCCCGTCGGCGCGATCTGGATGGTGCAGGCCGCCCTGCGGATCCCGGGCAGCTACATCTATTACGACCACGACATCCTCACCTTCCAGGTCGTCGGCCCAGGATCTTTCATCGCCGTCGCGCTCATGACGCCGATGCTCGCGCTCTGCATCGCCGCGGTGCTGCTGATCGGGGTACGGGCGACGCGGGCGGGCGCGAGCTTCGAACGGCTGTTTCCGCCCCTCGTCCTCGCGCTCGTCGTGACGCTGATGGCGGTCAACAAGGTCGGCTCGCCGCAGTTCGTGATCTGGCTCGCCGCGCCGACCATCCTCGGCATCCTGCTGTGGGGGCGGGGCTGGCGCACCCCGACCGTCCTCGTCACGGTCATCGCCGCGCTCACCCAACTCGTCTACCCCTACCTCTACGACTGGCTGCTCGTCGCCAATCCGCTGATGGTGCTCGCCCTCTCGACGCGTAACGTGCTCGAGTTCGTCCTGCTCGCCTGGGCCGTCCGGGAGGTCTGGGCCCTCGGCAGCCACTCCGCGCAGCACGGCGGTCACCCCGGCACCCGCGTCACCGCCCGCCCCGCAGC
>NZ_JASJVI010000147.1:0-4923 GCF_035019865.1 Cryobacterium sp. 10I5 | reverse complement strand
CGCTGACGCACCCCACCCTCCGAGCGCGATGCCGCCCGCGAGTCGGCCGGGCGGCGCGTCGATTCGCGGCGGGGAATGCCGACCCGGACGCGGGGACCGGCGCCCTGGCCCCGACCCGCGGAACGCCGGCGATCGGCTACCGCACCCAGCTCTGGTTCGTCGTGCCGTTCTGCCTGGTCGCGGCTGCGGCGTTCCTCGTAACGTTCTTCGGCGCCTCAGGCCCGAACAGCGAGGCCGTGATCGCCTACGTCGGCGGGGTCGCGGCGATCTGCGCGGCCGGGTCGCTCGTCGCGTTCGTCGCCACCCACCTCTTCGACCGCCTGCCCTGACCCACGGCCCGACGGCATCCGGCGCGAAAGCCCCAGCGAGGCCGATCGGATGCTGCCGCGCCCGCGCTCAGGCGCCGATCAGGACGAGCACGTGGTAGACGACGTAGACCGGCCAGACGATCGCCTGGAGCAGCCCGAGAATCACGCCCCAGAACGTGCCGCTCGAGATCGAGACGAAGTAGATCGCCGCACCGATGTAAGCCAGGAAGAGGACGAAGCCCCAGGGCCCGTCCCGCACGATCACCCGTCCACGTCCGTCCATGACTATCAGCTCCTCCGAATCCACACGCCCCGGCGACTACCCGATGGGCCTCAGGCTAGCCCGAGTACCGTCGGCCCGACACGGGCTGCCGCGCCGGTTTCGGCAGGCCGCGCCCGCCGTTTTGGGTGCGGCCTGCGGAAGTGGGCGCGGGCGCGGGTCGCGAGCGGCGGCATCCGCCGACCGAGAACGGTCGCGCGACCGGGACCGCCTGCGCGACGGGCGCCGCCTGCGCGACGGGGCCTGCGTCCCCGACTAGAGCTTGTGGATGTTCGTGCGGGCCAGCTGCACGGCCTCGCCGACGCCGCCGTTCAGCACGACGCGGGAGAGCGCGAGCGCGAAGCCGCGCACCTGCGCGCCGGTGATCGTCGGCGGCATGCTCAGCGCGAGGGGGTCCGTGACGAGGTCGACGAGCGCGGGCCCGTCGTGCTCGAAAGCGCGCTGCAGGGCGCCGCGGATCTCGGCGGGATCCTCGACCCGCTGGCCGTAGATGCCCAAGGCGTTCGCGACGGCGGCGTAGTCGACGGCCGGAACGTCGACGCCGAAGTCGGGGTATCCGTCGACGAGCATCTCGAGCTTGACCATGCCGAGGGTCGAGTTGTTGAACACGACGATCTTCACCGGCAGGTTCTGCGCGGCGACGGTGACGAGTTCGCCGAGGAGCATCGAGAGCCCGCCGTCGCCGGAGAGCGTGACGACCTGGCGCCCCGGGTTGCTCGCCTGGGCGCCGATCGCCTGGGGAAGCGCGTTGGCCATCGATCCGTGGAGGAGTGAGGCGAGCATCCGCCTGCGCCCGTTCGGGCTGATGTAGCGCGCGGCCCAGACGTTGCACATGCCGGTGTCTGCGATGAAGACGGCGTTGTCGGCGGCGACCTCGTCGAGGATCGAGGCCGCGTACTCGGGGTGGATCGGCGTGCGCTTCTCGACGTTGCGCGGGTTGCCGTCGACCTTGGTCATGAGCTGCTCGTGGTGCTTGAGGGTCTTCTCGAGGAACCGCCGGTCGGCGGTGCGGGTGATCAACGGCGTGACCGCGGCGATCGTTGCGGCGACATCGCCGTGCACGGGCACGGTGACGTTCGTGCGCCGGCCGATGTGTTCCGCACGGATGTCCACCTGCGCGATGACGACATCCGTTCCGTCGGGCAGGAATTGCGAATACGGGAAGTCGGTGCCGAGCAGGATGAGCAGGTCGGCATCGTGCATGCCGTCGTGCGCGGCGCCGTAGCCGATCAGGCCGGTCATACCCACGTCGAAGGGATTGTCGTACTGGATCCATTCCTTGCCGCGGAGGGAATGCCCCATCGGAGCAGCGAGCAGGTCGGCGAAGGCGACGACCTCGTCGTGGGCTCCGGCGACGCCGATCCCGGCGAAGATCGCGATCTGGCGGGCGTTGTTGATGGCGTCGGCGAGGCGCTGCACGTCGGCCGTCGACGGCACGAGCGTGCCGGGCTTGGTTAGGGTGAGCGTCGGTGCCGTGCCGACCGCGGGCAGCTCGGCGATGTCACCGGGAAGGGTGACGACGGCGACGCCGCCGAGGCCGATCGCGTGGCGCATCGCCATGCTCACGACCCGGGGGGCCTGGCCGGCCGAACTGACGAGTTCGCAGTAGTTGGAGCATTCGACGAACAGGCGGTCCGGGTGGGTCTCCTGGAAGAAGGAGCTGCCGATCTGGGCGCTCGGGATGTGGCTCGCGATCGCGAGCACGGGGGCTCCCGAACGGTGGGCGTCGTAGAGGCCGTTGATGAGGTGCAGGTTGCCGGGACCGCAGCTGCCGGCACAGACGGCGAGTTCACCGGTGAGTTGCGCTTCGGCGCTGGCCGCGAAGGCCGCGGCCTCCTCATTGCGCACGTGCACCCAGTCGATGCCGCCCTTGACCGATCCGCCGCTGCGCCGCACCGCGTCGACGATCGGGTTGAGGCTGTCGCCGACGATGCCGTAAATGCGGCGCACCCCGGCCTCGATGAGCTGGGCGATGATCTGGTCTGCGACGGTCGTGGCCACGGGACTCCCTCGGATTGGCGGGCGGGTGGCCCGCGGTTGGCGACGTGCATCCCCGTTGGCCCACGCCACATTCCAGCCTAGGCATCACTCCGCGAGACAGAACAGTGCCCAGCGGATTCACTGCCGGCACCCAGTTTCGGCGTCGGGGCATCCGCCGGCTGTTGCCGGAGCCCGCGAAAATGGGGGGTGTGCCTCGCAGGGCCGCGTGTAACACTGGGGCTATGTCCGTCACTCTTCGAGCGTTGCAGACCGTTGTTCCATCCACAGTGCTGATCCAGGAGGAGGTGCGCGACGTGTTCGCGGCCCAGCCGGGACTGAGCAGGCTGGGGAAGAGGCTCGTGACGGCATCCTTCAACCTGTCCGGGATCGAGCGCCGCCACACCGTCATCGAGGAGTTGACCCTCGACTCGGAGAAGCCAGACCCGCAGTTCTTCGACGCGGCGACCCAGACACTCCTGGTCCCGAGTACACGCGTGCGCAACGAGCTCTACATCACGGAGGCGACCAAGCTCTTCGTCGAGGCGGGGCGGCGCGCGCTGGCTGCGTGCCCGGGCGTCGAGGCCGCCGATGTGACGCACGTAGTGACCGTCTCCTGCACGGGCTTCTACGCGCCCGGCCCCGATTATATGCTCGTGCGGGAATTGGGCCTGAAGCCGACCACGCAGAGGTATCACCTGGGGTTCATGGGTTGTTACGCGTCGATGCCCGCGCTGCGGACCGCCAAGCAGTTCGTCGAGGCCGACCCGAACGCCGTGGTGCTCGTCGTGAGTGCCGAGCTGTGTTCGCTGCACCTGCGCACGTCGGACGACCCCGACACGATCGTTGCCTCCTCCCTGTTCTCGGATGGTGCGGCCGCCGGAATCGTGAGTTCACGCGCACCGGCTCCGGGCGAGAACGCCTTGAGCCTCGACCTCTTCGAGACCGTGATCACGCCGGTCGGCGAGGGCGACATGGCATGGAAGATCGGCGACGAGGGCTTCGAGATGGTGCTCAGCACCTATGTTCCGCACATCATCGACGAGCACATCGAGGGTGCGCTCGCACCGCTTTTCGCGAAGGACCCCGGTCTGGCGGCAGCCATCGCCGCCCTCGGTGAGACGATGCCGATCGAGGAATTTGCTTCTGAGGTCGCCGAGCTGGCCGAGGTCGCCGAGGTCGCCGAAATTGCTTCATCCGGGTCGGTTGCCACGCTCACCGCTCCCGCCATCGTGGTCACCGCGGCCGAGGCCGCACGGGCGCCACTCAGCACGGCGATCGCGCACTGGGCGATCCACCCGGGCGGCCGGAGCATCCTCGACAAGACCGAGGCCAAGCTCGGGCTCAGCGAGGCGCAGCTCGTGCCGTCGCGGGAGACCCTGCGGGATTACGGAAACATGAGCAGCGCGACGATCCTCTTCGTGCTGAAGGCGATCCTGGACGCCCCGACGACCGCGGACGGCGAGCGCCTCTGCGCCATGGCCTTCGGACCGGGGCTCACGGTCGAGTCCGGCCTGATGACTGTGGTGCGCGGCTGACGCGGCCCGCGCGAGTGCCGTTGTTGCCTGTGTTGCCGTTCCTCCGCCGGCGGGCGAGCGACGCGGTCGAGCTCATGGACGATCCCGATTGCGACCCCGAGGTCCTCAGCCGCACGTACGACTATTTCCGCTACGTGAATGCGGCCGTCTCCGGCTGGCGCGGGGTGTACCGCCGGGAGATCCGGCCGCTCCTCTCGACGAGCAGGGAGAGCACGCTGCTCGACATCGGGTCGGGTGGCGGCGACGTCGCCCGGGCGCTTGCGCGCTGGGCGGCGCGCGATGGCCTCCTCCTCACGGTGACCGCGATCGACCCGGATGCCCGCGCCCACTCCTTCGCGACCGCCCAGCCGCCGCAGCCCCGGCTTCAGTTCCGACGGGCGCTCAGCTCCGACCTCGCCGAGGAGGGAGCGCGCTTCGATGTCGTGGTGTCCAACCATGTGCTGCATCACCTGACCGGGGACCAGCTCGGCGGCCTGCTCGCCGACTGTCAACGGCTCGCGGAGCCCGGCGGCCGGGTCCTGCTCGGGGACATCGAACGCAGCACCTTCGCCTATCTCGGCTTCGGCCTCGGCACCTGGCCGCTCTTCCGCGACTCGTACATCCGCACGGACGGCCTCACCTCGATCCGCCGCAGCTTCACCGCGCCGGAACTGCGCGCGGTCGTTCCGCCGGGCTGGGACGTCGTGCGCGAGCATCCGTCTCGCCTGCTGCTGCGCTGGAACGGCCCGAGCGCGCCTGCTGCGCCGTTGCGCGCCAATCGTGCCGGAGCTGTGACGGGTGCCGCGCCACTTCCGCCGCGTAGCGCCCGGGGGGCCGGGGG
>NZ_JASJVI010000146.1:0-4932 GCF_035019865.1 Cryobacterium sp. 10I5 | reverse complement strand
GTATCGGAGGAGTTGCCCGGTCGGGAGTTCAGCGTCACGGGTCTGCCGAGCATTGCTGTCGTTGAGAACGATCCGTAGTTGAGCAATAACGTGCGGATCTGCCATGAGAAGTATGGTTTGCCGGTCGGACAGCAGCGGCATGAGCAAATCTGTGACGAATGACCGCCTCGAAGTGGATACGACGTCCTTGGTGTCCATGTTTGCTGATAGTTCGAGCCTGCTCGGCGGGCTGAACGAGGTCGAAGTCGCGTCACCGGTGTCGCCAGCTACGGGGGACGACTCGGTCCGCGACAACCAGCCGGGCCGGAGTGAGGGGTCTTGGCGCCGTGCGCTTTGGTGACGATCCCAGGCCTCTTCAACGTCCAGTCGACGGTCGGAGCGGACAACGCGCGGTAGGTGACGCAGTTCCGTCAGTACCGCTTGAGTGAGCGGCATCCAGCCCGGTTCGCAGGGCGTGAGGACCATGTCTGGTGTGATCCGGAAGAGATTTAGTCGGTGAGCGGCCAGACGCGCCTGGGCGGTGAACGTCGGGTCCGTCATCGTGCCGAGAGGAAGGTCAGGTCCGGGATCAGACCGGGAACCGGCTGCGACCTGGTTCGCGTTCAGTGGCAGCAGGATGAGTGATCCGAATGAGTGCATCCCTGTCCTCTGCTTCCTCAAGTCTTGGTCTCGACTTAGGTCCTCGCCCTTGGCGTTCTGGTCTTTCCGGGTCCGTCGAAGGGTTGGACCGGGGGATCTAGTCGAGTTGAGCACTTTAGAACGCGGCGCGCTAGCAAGGTAAAGCTATCCATGTTGCCGCGCCGCCCAGACGGCGGCCGTTTAACGTCGCGGCAAGGTGAACGCTTGTGGAACATTGACAGCCGCGATTGCTTCTGTTGGGGTCTCCGCGTACAGTCATCTTTGCAGGGCGCCGTTCGTTAGCTGAGGCTCCTTTGTGGATATAAGCCAGCGACCCCCAACGTCCAGAGACGCCCCGGGTCAGGACAGGTTTTCCCGGAACAAGGGATTGCCCCGATTGGCTCCCGGTTTCCGGGTTAACGCCGCAAAGTGCCAAAGGTCTTACGAGGAGAGGTTACCTCGGCCGGTCTGGTCGGACTCTTCGTGTGCGCTGAGCAAAGCGGAGGGAGCACGTCAATGAGCGAGAGCCATAGACCCTACCTCCTGCCGATCACACACACCAGGTAGCAGTCTGCCTGCACACGCCTGTCTGGTGGCGTGCCCCGGTGATCGCAGCCCGGCCAGGTCATATTTTCTCGCCCGGCCCTGTGGTTTCCACGGTGTTCCCGACATCGCCGGCTCTCGTCGGGCCGCGTTTGATCGGCTCCCGGATCCTGTCTTTTCATTTCCTGCAGAAAGTTCACCATGGATACAACGTCAAACCTCGTTCCTCCGACCGGGCCCGTGTCAGCGGTCCTGGATTCCGCGCACGTGGGCGATATTGAAGGGGCCATGGGCACGATTCGACTCGGCGATGATGCGCCGCGGCGGGGCGTGCGGGCAAAACTGCGTACCCTTTTGGCCATTCTGGGTCCTGGACTGATTGTGATGGTCGGCGACAACGACGCTGGCGCGTTTGGGACCTACACGCAAGCTGGCCAAAATTATGGGACCACATTGCTGTGGACGTTGCTGCTGCTGGTACCCGTCCTCTACGTGAACCAGGAAATGGTGTTGCGGTTGGGGGTGGTCACGGGGGTGGGCCATGCCCGGCTCATCTTGGAACGTTTTGGAAAGTTCTGGGGAGCCTTCAGCGTCATTGACCTGTTCATCCTGAACGCGCTCACCATCGTGACCGAATTCATCGGTATCAGTTTGGGCTTGCAGTATCTGGGCATCCCCCAAATTCCCGGCGTAATTGTTGCAGCCGTGCTCGTGCTCGGCGCCGTCAGCACCGGGTCTTTTAAACGGTTCGAACGCGTCAGCATGGTTCTTGTTGCCGGGTCCCTCTTGTTGGTCCCCATTTTCTTTCTGTCGGGTCCGAATCTGGGTGAGATGGCGACCAATTTTGTGCTCCCCGGGATGCCACCCGGGTCCCAACTTTCCACGGTGATGCTGCTCATCATCGGGATCGTCGGCACGACCGTCGCCCCGTGGCAGTTGTTCTTCCAACAGTCCTATGTCATTGACAAGCGCATCACGCCCCGGTTCATGAATTACGAAAAGGTCGACTTGTGGATCGGGATCTTGATGGTCATCGTCGGTGCGGCCGCGATCATCGGCTTCACGTCCGCCACCTTCACGGGCCGGCCCGAATTCGGCAACTTCACTGACGCACTCGGGGTCGCAGAAGGCCTCGGCAAGTTTGTCGGACGTGGCGTGGGAGTGATGTTCGCGATCGCGTTGATCGACGCGTCCATTATTGGTGCGGCCGCAGTAGGTTTGTCTACTTCATACGCGTTGGGCGACGTGTTGGGGTTGAAGCACTCCCTGCACCGCAAACCGTGGGAAGCGAAGGGCTTCTACGCCGTATTCGCTGCCCTCCTCGCCCTGGCAGCCACGATTGTTCTGATTCCCGGTGCGCCGCTGGGACTCTTGACCGTGGGAGTACAGACTCTCGCCGGGGTGCTGCTACCTTCAGCCACGGTCTTCCTCTTATTGCTCTGCAACGACAAAGACGTGCTGGGCCCCTGGGTCAACGGCAAATGGTTGAACCTGTTCACGTCTGTTGTCGTCGCCGTGCTGGTCATGCTTTCCATCATCCTCACAGCCAGCGTTCTCTTCCCAGACATCACGGGAGAGACAATCTTGTCCATCCTCGGCGGGGGCAGCGTCTTGGGAATTCTTGTCGGAGCGACCGCCCTGGTCCTTCGCCGGCGACGCCCGGCCGGTGATGCGGTGCTCCCGATGGAACACAGTCAACGTCTCCGTTGGCGGATGCCACCCCTCACCCTCCTCGCCCGCCCGGAGCTCTCCACCGGTCGGACCATCGGATTGGGCGTGCTGCGCGCCTACCTGATCCTCGCCATGGTCCTAGTCGTCGTCCGCGTCATCCAGCTCGCACTGGGCCACTAGCCGCGAGCACCATATTCTCAATACCACCCCGACAACGTGCCACCTCTACCTAGCCTTGTTCGTGAAAGAAGCCACTGTGTCTAACTCTCCCGTTCCAACAACAACTAAATCCGCTCTCCGTCTTTCCCAACTCCTGCGCCATGCCGTGGTCGACAGCCAAGGAAAACAACTTGCCAAACTCGCTGACGTCATTGTTCGCCTCAGGGGAGATGACTACCCCCTCGTGACCGCGCTCGTGGTCAAAGTGGGTTCCGAAACCATCTACGTCCCGATCGCCGACGTCAGAGCCTTGGAACCCAATCGAGTCGAGCTCACCACAGCCCGCTTGAACGTGCGGGCATTCCAGCGCCGCCCGGGCGAGGTCCTACTCAACGCTGACGTCCTGGGCCACCGCCTCATCGACGTGCACATGGCCTCCCTCGTCCGTGCTCACGACATTTATCTCAGCTCCGACACCGCCACGTGGGCTGTCACAGGATTGAACGTGCACCAAACCCACTGGTGGTCCACCCGGAAGACCATCTCCACCGACCCGGCACGGGACTGGAAATCCTTTGAAGCCCTCATCGGCCACGAACCCTCGGTCCTCGTTCGCGCCCCGTTTGGGAAATTACGCCGTCTCAAAGCAGCCCAAATTGCAGACCTCATCGAAACGGCAGACGCTAAAGAGCAAAGCGAACTCCTCACTCAAGTCCACAACGACCCGGAATTCGAAGCAGACGTCTTTGAAGAACTCGACGAAGACAGCCTCACCCATCTCCTCAAATCCCGAAGTACTGCTGACGTCGCTTCTGTCCTGACCCGGATGCGGGCAGATGACGCGGCCGACGCCATCACTGACCTCCCCCAGGCGCGACGCCGGGAAGTCCTCGCTCTGCTCCCTGAACCCCAACACACCAAAGTTCTGGCCCTGCTGGGCTACCACACTGCAACGGCAGGGGGCCTCATGGGTGTGGAATACCTCGCTCTGGCGGAGCACGCGACCATCCAGGACGCCCTTGATCTCATTCGCACCTCGACAACTCAACAACCGGAAGCGCTCACCACCATTTACAGCACCGCCGACGACGGAACACTCCGTGGTGCGATCAGTATCATCCGCGCCCTCCAAACAGACCCGCACCGTCCCCTCCGCGAAGTCGCTGACCCTGATCCCGTTCACGCCGCACCACAAGATGACATCATCGACGTCACCACCCGCATGGCTGACTTCAACCTCCTCACCCTCCCGGTCCTCGACGAAAGCGGCCACATCCTCGGCATCATCACCGTCGACGACGCCCTCGAAGCCGCCCTGCCCCAGGACTGGCAACGCCGCGAACCCCAAACTCACGCCTCCCTCACCCCGGGCACCGTGTGAGATCGTGCCGTCTTTTCGAACAGTGGCTCCTCCCAGTGAAGGATCGTCTAATCCAGAGCAGCGTTACGATTTCACTGAGATAGCGGCGGAGGAAATGGGCTCGGATCTCCGCTGACACGATCTCAGTTCCGCGCTACGTAGAGGCGATTCGGCGAAACCGGCTGCGAAGTGCTTTCTTCTCTTCCCTCCGTCTCTCTTCTCACCGAATTCGTAAGGTTGACCGAGAGCTCAGGAGAATCACATCACGGGCGCTATGTTCGCCAGTGAATATTGGCTTCGTTGGGCACCACCTGTGGTGCGGTTGAGCCCCACTGTTCAGATGCGTGATTCGTATCGTTCAGCCCCACTGCCGGCGTGGTTGAGCACCACCTGAAAAGCTCCTCCCACCATGTGAGCGCCACGTGGTGGAAGGAGTACCGGCAATGGTACGGAAGATCAAAGCGAAGCAGATCCTGCAGCAGCGAAATCAGGGTTTGTCGCGACGGGCGATCGAGTCTGCTCAGGGGATGTCCCGGCACAGTATTCGGGCTGTGCTCGCTGCAACAGAGCGGCTCGGGCTC
>NZ_JASJVI010000145.1:0-4949 GCF_035019865.1 Cryobacterium sp. 10I5 | reverse complement strand
GACTCGTTCCGAGCGTGATCAGGCCCGACTGACCAGGCCGAACCGATGAGGCCGGCCCGTTCAGGCCCGCCCGTTCAGGCCCGCCCGTTCAGGCCCGCCCGTTCAGGCCCGCCCGTTCAGGCGGGCCCGAACCGGTCGGCCCGCTCAGCCGAGAGTGATCAGGCTGCGGCGCCGGATCGGGACGCCGAGCACCTTCTCGGTCCAGCGGACCTCGACGCGGCGATCGGCGGCATCCGCGTGCAACTGGGCGTTGAGGGCGATCGCCTGCGCGTTCGGCTCGACGATCGTCGCCACGATGACTTCGTTCCAAGCCTGGAATGACTCGGGATCGACCGGGGTCACGCGGGCGTCGAACGCCGGAAGCCCGCGGGTCTTGTGCAGCTGCCACCAGGTGGTGCTGCGGCGGCTCGGGGTCCAGGCCTCCCGGCTGCGGTTCCGGGGGGCATCGACGGAGTAGTTCATGGGGGCCTTCGTTCGTTGCCGCTTGTGCGGGCACGTCACTGTAGCGCGACCCGGTGAACCGGACGGGCGGCCACACCGGGGCCCACAGACGCCTCCCGGACGACCGTCTTCGCACACGGCAGCGCGGAACCCCGGCTGCTAAGCTGCTCGCGAAGCGGTCGAGCCGGAACAGGTGCGCCGTCCAACTGAATACCGGGCCGATATGGCCGATGCGGGAGAGTCCGGCGCCCCGGCGGCCGGACACCGAAGGAGCAATCCTCCCCGACAATCTCTCAGGTACTCGTACCGCATCGGACTGGCCACTCTGAAAAGTAGTCGCAGCACAGTGCGGCTCGCCCATGGTGAAAGTCACGTCCCGACCAGGACGCGGCGAAGCTCTCAGGCCTGACGACAGAGGGGGAGTTCCCACGGGGTCTTTCGACCCCGAGAATCTCGCTCGGCCGCGGCCGACCTGCCTGGAGAACTCATGACCCCGGAACTGACCGAACGGTATTCCCCGCTCCACCAGGCGCACGTCGACGCCGGAGCCAGCTTCACCGACTTCGCCGGCTGGCAGATGCCGGTGCGCTACTCGAGCGATCTCGCCGAGCACCACGCGGTACGCACCGCCGCTGGCCTGTTCGACCTCTCCCACATGGCCGAGATCCGAGTGAGCGGGGCGGATGCCGCGGCCTACCTCGACTACGCCCTCGCCGGCAAGCTCTCCGCGATCGCCCTCTTCCAGGCGAAGTACAGCCTGATCCTGAACGCGGCCGGCGGCATCGTCGACGACGTCGTCGTCTACCGCACCGGCGAGAGCGAATTCCTCGTGATCGCCAACGCCGGCAACCACTTCCCGGCGCTCGAGGCCCTCACCAAGCGGGCGGCCCGCTTCGACGTGACCGTGACGGACGAGAGCGACGACACCGCGCTCATCGCCGTGCAGGGCCCGAACTCCCTCACCATCCTGCAGGCCACCATCGGGCTCACGGCGACCGACGACCTCGGCGCCCTCCGCTACTACCGGGCCATGACGGGCGCCTTCACCGACGTGCCTGTGCTGATCGCCCGCACCGGGTACACCGGGGAGGACGGCTTCGAACTGTACGTGCCCATCAATAAGGCCCTCGCACTCTGGAATGCCCTGACAGCGGCCGGCGCCGACCACGGCCTCGTGCCCGCAGGGCTTGCGAGCCGCGACACCCTGCGACTCGAGGCCGGGATGCCCCTCTACGGCCACGAACTGAGCGAGGCGACCTACCCCGCCCAGGCCGGACTCGGCCGGGTCGTCAACCTCGCCAAGGAGACCGACTTCATCGGCCGTGCCGCGAGCGAAGAGGGTCCCCAGGCGGGGTCCGCCGTCCTCGTGGGACTCGTGTCGGCGGGCAAGCGCGCCGGCCGCGCGTCCTACGACGTCTACCGCACCGCCGACGCGCACACCCCGGAGGGCATGATCACGAGCGGCGCCCTCTCCCCGACCCTGGGGCATCCGGTCATGATGGCGTACGTCTCGCCGTCGATCGCCCGGCTCGGCACCGAGGTCTTCGTCGACGTGCGCGGCACGCGCATCCCCGCGACCGTGACCGCGCTCCCGTTCTACTCCCGCAAGCCCTGACCCCGCACGCTCTGACCCCGCACGCCCTGACCCCGCGGGCATCCGCTCCGCTCAGTCCCGCCGGCGAATCCCGCCGGCACCCCACGCCAGACGCACTGCCCGTTGTTCCGCCGAAAGGACATCCCATGACCGACCAGACCACCCTCCAGTACACCGCAGAACACGAGTGGGTGCTCATCGAGGGCGACACCGCCACCGTCGGCATCACGGCATACGCCGCCGAGAAGCTCGGTGACGTCGTCTTCGTCGAACTGCCCGCCGTCGGCACGGGCGTCATCGCCGGCTCGATCGTCGGCGAGATCGAATCCACCAAGTCCGTCGGCGAGCTCTTCGCACCGGTCACCGGCACGGTCACCGCCACCAACGACGGCGTCGTCGACAGCCCCGAGCTCGTCAACAGCGACCCGTTCGGGGAGGGCTGGCTGATCAAGGTCACGTTCCTCGAGCTGCCGCCCCTCCTCAGCCACTCCGAATACTCAGCCCTCACCGGCGAATAACGCGACCGGAAGCAGGCAGCGCCAGATGACCAAGCACCTCAGTCCCACCCTGACCACCCAGGCCTCGTCCCAGGCCGCCGAACGGCCATTCACCGAACGGCACATCGGCACGGATGCCGCGGCGCAGGCCACGATGCTCTCCCGCCTCGGCTACGACTCGGTCGACGCCCTCGTGGCCGCCGCCGTCCCCGCCTCCATCCACGTCGACGGGTTCCGGTCGGCGTCGGACACCCTGCTTCCGCCCGCAGCGAGCGAGCGCGAGGCGCTCGCCGAACTGCGTGCCCTCGCCGGACGCAACACCGTGCAGCGCTCGATGATCGGGCTGGGCTACTACGACACGATCACGCCCGCCGTGATCAAGCGCAACGTGCTCGAGAACCCGAGCTGGTACACGGCGTACACCCCGTACCAGCCCGAGATCTCCCAGGGCCGGCTCGAGGCGCTGATCAACTTCCAGACGATGATCGCCGACCTGACCGGGCTGCACACCGCGAACGCTTCGATGCTCGACGAGTCGACCGCGGTCGTCGAGGGCATGCTCCTCGCTCGCCGCGGGTCGAAGTCGCCGTCGAACCGGTTCCTCGTCGACGCCGACGCGCTCCCGCAGACGAAGGCCCTGCTCGCGAACCGGGCCGCCGCGCTCGGGATCGAGCTTGCGGAGACCGACTTCGGGACGCTCGGCACGCTCCCAGCCGACGCGGGGACATCCGCCCCCGCCGACGATGACGCGGATGCCCCCGCCGGGCTCGGCGAGTACTTCGGCGTGTTCGTGCAGTACCCCGGCGCGACCGGCCGGGTCTGGAATCCCGCCGCCGTGATCGAGGCCGCACACGCCCAGGGCGCCCTCGCCGTCGTCGCCGCCGACCTGCTCGCGCTCACCCTGATCGCGTCGCCCGGTGAACTCGGCGCCGACGTCGCCGTGGGCACGAGCCAGCGCTTCGGCGTGCCGATGGGCTTCGGCGGTCCGCACGCCGGCTACCTCGCCGTCCGCAAGGGCCTCGAACGCCAGATGCCCGGCCGCCTCGTCGGCGTGAGCGTGGATGCGGCCGGCCACCCGGCCTACCGCCTGTCGCTCCAGGTGCGCGAGCAGCACATCCGCCGGGACAAGGCAACCTCGAACATCTGCACCGCCCAGGTGCTCCTCGCCGTGATGGCGGGCATGTACGCCGTCTACCACGGCCCGGACGGGCTCCGCCAGATCGCACGCGGGGTGCACGAGAACGCCGGTCGGCTCGTCGCCGCGCTCCGCGCCGCCGACGTGACTGTGCTGAACGACACCTTCTTCGACACCGTGCGGGTCTCGATGCCGTCCCGGGCCGCCGAGATCGTCGCCCGCGCCTCGGGCGCCGGGGTCAACCTTTACCAGGTCGACTGCGACACGATCGGCATCAGCGTCGACGAGACCACCACCCGGAGCGATCTCTCCGCCGTGCTCGGCGCGTTCGGCGGCACGGATGCCTTCGGTCACGTCGACCTCGAGGCATCCGTCACCGGGCTCCCGGAGGATCTCGCCCGCACGACCACGTACCTCGAGCACCCGGTATTCAACACGCACCGCTCCGAGACGAGCATGATGCGCTACCTCAAGCGCCTCGCCGACTACGACTACGCGCTCGACCGCGGCATGATCCCGCTCGGCTCCTGCACGATGAAGCTCAATGCGGCGACCGAGATGGAAGCCGTCAGCTGGCCGGAGTTCAGCGGGATCCACCCCTTCGCCCCGCGCGACGACGTCGACGGGTACCTCGAACTCATCCGGCAGCTCGAGACCTGGCTGACGGATGTCACGGGGTACGACTCCGTGTCGCTCCAGCCGAACGCGGGGAGCCAGGGCGAACTGTCCGGGCTGCTCGCCATCCGCGGATACCATCTGGCCAACGGAAACGCCGAACGCACCATCTGCCTGATCCCGTCGAGCGCGCACGGCACGAACGCGGCATCCGCGGTCCTCGCCGGGATGAAGGTCGTCGTCGTCGCGTGCGACGAGCTCGGCAACGTCGACCTCGACGACCTGCGGGCGAAGATCGCCGAGCACGCCGACAGCCTCGCGGCGCTCATGATCACCTACCCCTCCACCCACGGCGTCTACGAGCACGAGGTCGGCACCATCTGCCAGGCCGTGCACGCGGCCGGCGGGCAGGTCTACGTCGACGGCGCCAACCTCAACGCCCTGCTCGGCTTCGCCCGGTACGGCGACTTCGGCGGCGACGTGTCGCACCTCAACCTGCACAAGACCTTCTGCATCCCGCACGGCGGTGGTGGACCCGGCGTCGGCCCCGTCGCGGCGAAGGCGCACCTCGCGCCGTTCCTGCCGGGGCATCCGCTCGCCCAGGACGAGGAGCACTACCTGCGGGGCGCCGACGGCACCGCCGACACGGTTGTGCACGGCGGCGGCC
>NZ_JASJVI010000144.1:0-5059 GCF_035019865.1 Cryobacterium sp. 10I5 | reverse complement strand
GAACGGCCGTCGACGCGGGCGACGATGTCGGTGCGCTTGCCCTCGACCGTGGAGTGACCGTAGAGGTAACCGTCGGCGCCGAGCTCTTCGACCAGGTCGACGCTCACCTCGAGGCCCTCGCCGTGCGTGGTCGAGAGGTGGATGTCCTCGGGGCGGACGCCGATGGTGACCTTCGGGCCGGTCGCGCCGGCGATGATCTCGCGGGCGACGGGGATCGTGGCGGTGCCGAACTTGATGCCACCCTCGACGGTGTCGGCGAGGAAGAGGTTCATGGCCGGGCTGCCGATGAAGCCGGCGACGAAGACGTTGTTCGGCTTGGCGTACAGGTCGCGCGGGGTGCCGACCTGCTGGAGCACGCCGTCCTTGAGCACCGCGATGCGGTCACCCATGGTGAGGGCTTCCGTCTGGTCGTGGGTGACGTAGACGGTCGTGACGCCGAGGCGACGCTGCAGCGATGCGATCTGGGTGCGGGTCTGCACGCGGAGCTTGGCGTCGAGGTTCGACAGCGGCTCGTCCATGAGGAACACCTGGGGCTGACGCACGATGGCACGACCCATGGCAACGCGCTGACGCTGGCCACCCGAGAGGGCCTTCGGCTTGCGGCTGAGGTACGGCTCGAGGTCGAGCAGCTTGGCGGCTTCGAGAACGCGAGCGGCGCGCTCGTCCTTGTTGACGCCGGCGATCTTGAGTGCGAAGCCCATGTTCTCGGCGACCGTCATGTGCGGGTACAGGGCGTAGTTCTGGAAGACCATCGCGATGTCGCGGTCCTTCGGGGGAACATCCGTCACGTTGCGCTCACCGATGAAGATGTTGCCGTCGTTGACCTCTTCGAGGCCGGCGAGCATGCGCAGGGACGTTGACTTTCCACAGCCGGACGGACCGACGAGGACGAGGAATTCACCATCGGCAACCGACAGGTCGAGGTGGTCGACCGCGGGGCGGGTGGAACCCGGGTAGAGACGGGTTGCTTTGTCAAAGGTGACTGAAGCCATTTTTGGTATTCTCCTTCACCGGCAGGTACGTGCCGGACGATCCGTTGTGATGGGATTTGCCGGCCTGCGCATCATGGCAGGAGCCGACTGTTCCAGTATGACACGCCCGAACAGGGGGTTTGCGGCGCTTTTGTCGGGCGGATGGCTCGCACGGCAGCCCCTGTCTGGTCATTTCCCAGACTGGAGTCCTATTATCTGGAGGGCATTTACATAGGAAATGTCGATACAGAGACCTACCCGAAGCGAGCATTCATGACAATTGGCGGATCTGGCGAGAGTCGACCTTCCCGAAATAAGCGACGCGACGCGGTCCGCACGAAGGCTACCCAGCTGCGTGTCGAGCAGAAGAAGAAGAACCGTCGCAATCGGTTCCTGCTGCAGGGCGGCATCCTGGTGGTCGCACTCGCGATCGTCGCCGTTATCGCGCTCGTCGTCATGAACTCGATCCGCCCCGCAGGCCCCGGACCCGCGAACATGGCCAGCGACGGCATCCTCATCGGCGAGGGTATGAAGGTCACGGCAACCACCGCTCTCAAGGCCGGCGCAGACGCGGTGCCGTCCACGCCGGACGCGACCGGAACCGTCGCCGACATCCGCGTGTACGTCGACTACCTCTGCCCGTTCTGCGGCCAGTTCGAGAAAACCAACAGCGACCAGATTGTGAAGTGGGTCACCTCGGGCGCCGCAACGCTCGAGATCCACCCGATCTCAATTCTGACCAGCAAGTCAGCCGGCACCCAGTACTCGCTCCGCTCGGCGAACGCTGCCGCGTGCGTTGCCAACTATTCTCCCAATGACTTCTTCGCCTTCAACGCCGCACTGTTCGCCAACCAGCCGAAGGAAGCAACGGCAGGGCTGGACGATGCAGCGATCATGGGGCTCGTGACGAGCTCCGGAGTCGCGTCATCCGTCTCGGAGATCGACACCTGCATCACGGACGTGCGCTACAAGGCCTGGGTGGTCGCCGCGACCAACCGGGCGCTGTCCGGTCCATTGCCCAACACCACTGTCGAGGCCGTGACCGGAACGCCGACGGTGCTGGTGAACGGCAAGCAGTACTCGGGTGCACTCGATGACCCCAAGGAATTCGCCGCATTCGTGCTGCAGTCCGCCGGCGAGACCTACTCGACGTCGACCCCCACTCCCACGCCGACCCCGGCGGGCTGATCCCCGTCCGGACTGCAGCTTTTTCTTCGTAGGCGGTTCCCGTCGGGCGGATGCTGCCGGTCTGGCCCCGGAGACCCCGTTCGTCATTTAGGATGGGGGACCGAGGCGGGAATCCGCCTCATGCCGGCCTGGCGCAATTGGTAGCGCACCACTCTTGTAAAGTGGGGGTTACGGGTTCAAGTCCCGTGGCCGGCCCCACAACCCTTGAAAACACTGGGATCCACGCCGATCCGGTTCTCACGGAATCGCCCGCAGTCATGATCCGATATGCTTGCGCGAACGGCTGGGGATGATCCGAATGACTGGCGTTCACGGGGTAGGTAGACGACTTCGCCGAACGAGTCGTGCGGTCGGTCAGGTGCTCGCCACCCTCTTCTTTGTTGTACTGGACGTAGTCAGCGGATGGACGGGCGGTGCGGCCTCCTCGGTCATCCTGCCCGTCGTTCTTCCGGGATCAGGTGGCGATCCGTCGTCACAGAATTCCGAGACAGCGGCTGTGGCGCCGCGGCACACTCGCAAACGGCGATAACCGCTCGGTTTCGGCTTCGACACTTTTCGCTTGCCTGCTCGTGGTGTGCCTCGCCGGTCAATGTTCCCTGTGCGGACAACTATGGCCGGGACGCGGGTAACAATTGTCCGCAGCGGCACCAGTTGGGGCCGGTGGCGGCACAATGGAACACCAGCGAAGGAGCAGAGATGTCGTTCCAGGCATACCTCGACAACATCGAAGACAAGACCGGACTGACCCCGCGTGAGTTCATCGCCCTCGCCCATGAGAAGGGGTTCGACGACCCGTCCACAAAGGCCGGGGCGATCGTCGACTGGCTGAAGGCGGACTTCGACCTGGGCCGAGGCCACGCGATGGCGCTCGTGCACGTCATCAAGAATGGCGAGAAGATCGACGCCAAGCACGTCGGGACCGGGACCACGCACAGCGATGCGTCCGAAACGCTCTGGCTCGACGGGAAACTGAACCGCCCCCAATGAACGCGTGCACTTGGGCGCCTGCAGATGTCGGATTTTGACAGAGCGGGCAGACGCCGGGCGCGAAATGGTCGATGATGGCATAGTCGCGCTTGAACGCGCCATACTGCCGACGGATGCCGCCAGACAGGCACCAGACCGGCCAGACCAGAAGGACGCACACCCATGCCGCACGACGCGATCGCCCGAGAGGGCGACCGGTGACAGCAGAGCGCTCCGGGCCGCTCGGCTTCCGTCGAACCGCCTGGTTCCGACTCGCCGTGGCCGTCATCCTCGCGATCGGCCTCCTCGCCGCAGCAGTGCTCGCCGCGAAGGGCATCCGCTCGCTACCGTCCGTGCAGTCCTTCCTGACCGACTTCCCGGGAGCGTCGCCGCTGCCGTCCGGGGCACCCGTCGGCTTCCCGGCGTGGCTCGCCTGGCAGCACGGGCTCAACGTTTTCTTTCTGCTCTTCATCGTGCGTTCTGGCTGGCAGGTGCGCACCGCCGGGCGGCCGACCATGTTCTGGACCCGGCGCAATACCGGGCTCATCCGCACGAAACGACCGCCCGCCCGGATGGGCATCAACGTCTGGCTCCACCTCTCGGTCGACGTGCTCTGGGTTGTCAACGGGCTGCTCTTCTACGTGCTGCTCTTTGTCACCGGCCAGTGGGTGCGCATCGTCCCGGTGAGCTGGGACATCATTCCCAACGCCGTGTCGGCCGCGCTCCAATACGTCTCGCTGGACTGGCCGGTCGCCGACGGCTGGGTCAACTACAACGCACTCCAGACCCTGAGCTACTTCACCATCGTGTTTCTGGCCGCTCCGCTCGCGCTCGCCACCGGCATCCGCTTGTCGCCGCTCTGGACGTCACGACGCCTCAGCGCACTCGTTCCGCTCCGCGCGACCAAGACGGTGCACGTCGGCGTGATGGTCGTCTTCCTGGTCTTTGTCGTCGTGCACGTGACCCTGGTCTTCGCGACAGGGGCGCTGCGCAACCTCAATCACATGTACGCCGTGCAGAGCGACGGCGGCTGGACCGGATTCTGGATCTTTGCCGCCTCGCTCGTCGTGATGATCGTGGCCTGGTTCGCCGCCGGCCCCCGCCTGCTGCGGGCGATCGCCTCGCTCGGCGGCACCGTCATCTCGCGTTGAGCCGCTCTGGCGAGGCTTCGCTGCATGCGCTCGGTCGCAAAGTCGGAGATTTTCGCGACACGCCGCGAATCCGGTCAGCGGATGCCGCGAGTCGCGAAAAACTCCGACCTTGCGTTCTCTGGCGCTCCCCCGGGTCTGCTCCGGGAATCCCCATCGATAGGCGCTGGGGGCCGCGCGACTGCGCGTTCCGCGATCCGTCCGGCAACACGGTGCGCACCGCGCATTCCGTGTGACCTACGCGCGAGCGCTGTCCTCGCCGAAGTCGGGGCTCGACGGCCGGCGGATGCTGCCGGCGCTCGACAGTCCGACTGCCGGCAGTCCCACAGCGGGGTAGTCCGCCTGCGGCCAGACGATCGGCTCAAGCTCCCGGCTCACCGAGCGGGACCGTGGCCCCTTGGCGAGCAGGACTACCCAGACGTAGCAGCCGACGAGCGCCCAGAGGAACCGGAGCACGACATCCACAAGCGGTTCCAGGAAGGTGGGGTCGGCATCGTCGACGCTCGGGCGCCGGGCAACGGCGGAAACGGCGGGAGCAGGAGCTTCGGCGGTCAGGGTCACTGTGACGGCCGGCCGCAGGAGGGTCAGCGTTCCGAGGTAGACGGAGTCGGGCTGGACGAGTGTGCTGATTTCTACGCTCACGCCACGAGGATACGTCGCGCCCTCGCCGTGCCCGGGACATTCCGCCGACGTTCAGGTGAAGAGACGGTGAAGCTTGCGGGTGCTGAACCGCGCCCCGGCGAACGCGCGCCAACTGCGCCGCTTCGCGCCAGGCATGCCTGGCGC
>NZ_JASJVI010000143.1:0-5075 GCF_035019865.1 Cryobacterium sp. 10I5 | reverse complement strand
GGGAACGGCAAGGTCGGAACTGGTGATCCCGAGTGTTTCAGAACTAACGGTGAGTACTGCAATTCAAGCAGGAGGTTGTGTGACGTAGTCATGAGAATTGCTGCAGGCGAGATTCCGTCGATCTGCGAAGGCGAGAAACGGGAGTCGTGAGACGTTTTATATCTCTAGGGTTATGAGGCATGCGGAGGCCTTGAACACGGTTTCTCATTGACATCCGCGCGGAACCAAGCCAGGACCATTTGTTAGCGGCCATGCCAAACTGCCCATAGGCGGCCACGGAAGTGCCCACTGATGGCCAGTAGAACGGCCCGTTGGTGGCCATGAGATCTGCCCACTTCTATTTCTGAACCCCCGCCCGGTTACGTGGCGGGAGCCCCTTCCTGGGATTTGATGACGGTGTCTAGTCGCATCAAAGTCGCCCAGGAAGAGGCCCTGAATGAAGTTTGACGGAGAAATCATGGAAATACTCGCTGCCTACGACCTGACTGAGTCGTTGCGTGCCGCGGCCGAGCTCACGGGCTGCTCGCATCACACCGTCGCCCGGCACGTCGCCGCGCGCGATGCGGGCCGGCCGCTCGCGGAGCCCGCCTACCGGGGCCGGGTCACGGACCCGTTCCTGCCCAAGATCGAGGAATGGGTGGAGGCGTCGCAGGGCAAGATCCGTGCGGACCGGGCCCACGCGAAACTGATCGGTCTGGGCTACGCGGGTTCGGAGCGGTCGACGCGGCGGGCGGTCGCGCAGGTCCGCGCTGCGTTCCGGCTCGGTCGGGTGCGGGTGCACCGGCCGTGGATCACGGAGCCGGGGATGTGGTTGCAGTATGACTTCGGCGACGGCCCCGTCATCGATGGGAAGAAGACGGTGTTGTTCGTCGCGTGGCTGGCGTGGTCGCGGTTTCGGATCGTGATCGCGTTGCGGGACCGGACGGCGCCGAGCGTGTTCGCCGCGTTGGATCGCTCGTTCCGGCTCCTTGGCGGCGCGCCGACCTACGTCCTGACCGATAACGAGAAAACGGTCACCGTGTCCCATGTTGCCGGGGTGCCGGTGCGGAATCCGCAGACGGTGGACTTCGCCCGCCACTACGGGGTGAGCGTGCTGACGTGTCAGCCCGCGGATCCTGCGTCCAAGGGCGGGGTGGAGTCCTCGGTGAAGCTCGCCAAGGCTGACATCGTGCCCAAAGACACCAACCTGCGGCCCGAATACGCCTCGTTCGCCGAGGTCGAAGCGGCCTGCGAAGCATTCATGGCCCTGGTCAACACCCGGGAGCACCGCGCCACCAGGCGGAAGCCGTCGGTGATGCTCGAGGAGGAACGGCCCCGGTTGCACCGGGTCCCTGACACGGCGCACACCGTCGCGCTGGGCCTGACGCGAGCCGTCCCGGAGAACACGCCGATGGTCACGTTCGAGAACGGCCAGTACTCGGTGCCGGCGCACTTGCTCGGCGCCCGTGTGTTCGTCCGCAGCCACGGGGTCGGGGCCTCCGAGCAGGTCGTCATCGTCCACGTCGGCAGTGACGGGCCCGTTGAAGTCGCCCGGCACCGGCGGGCCCGGCCGGGCAGCCCGAAGATCGACGACGCGCACTTCCCCGACCATCGGGAGAAGATCCCGGGCGACTACACGATCACCCCGCGCAGCGCAGCGGAGACGGAGTTCCTGGCCATCGGGGCTGGCGCGCACGCGTGGTTACTCGAAGCGGCCGCGGCCGGGACCGCGCGGATGAACGTGAAGATGGCCGAGGCCGTCGCGTTGGCGAAGATCAGCGGCACCGCCCCGGTCGATGAGGCCCTCGGGCAGGCGGCCACTTATGGTCGTTTCGCGACCGGTGACCTCGCCTCCCTCCTCAGCGCAGGCTCGATCCGTCCGCAGGCACGCACGGCGGGCGAGACGAGCTCGCTCGCGCAGGGCACCGCCGGGTGGGCGGCGATCGGGCAAGCCGCCGATGACGAGTTGGAGCAGAGCGCGTGAGCGTCACCCAGGCCGCCGCGCCCGCGCTGCCCGCGGACCTGGAAGCGTTGATGCGGCAGTTGAAGATGCCCTACGCCCGCGCCCTGGCGCCGGAACTGATCGCGACCGCCCGGGCGCAACGCTGGGAACCCGTCGAGATCATCAAGGCCCTCTTCGTTGAGGAAGTCACCGGCCGGTCCCGGTCGATGCTCGCGACCAGGAGGCGAGCGGCGGGGTTCCCCACAGGAAAAACATTCGACACCTGGGACGAATCGGCGTCCTCGATCCCGGCCCCCACCCAGCAGGCCCTCCGGACGTTGGAATGGATCGGCCGGAAGGAGAACGTCGTCGTTTGCGGGCCCTCCGGGACTGGGAAGACCTTCTTCCTCGAGGCCCTCGGCCAGCAAGTCGTCGAGGCCGGGATGAGGGTCGCGTGGTTCCGCCTTGAGGACCTCGGCGCTCTCGTCCGCGCGCACCGCGCCGACGACTCCGTCGGCCGGGTCGTCGCCCGGATCCTGCGCTCGGACCTGATCGTGATCGATGACATCGGGCTCCTCGAAGTCGGGGCCGACGCCGCGGAGGGCCTCTATCGACTCGTCGATGCGGCCTACGAGAAACGATCCATCGCGGTCTCGTCGAACCTGCATCCCGCGAAGCCGCATACGTTCAAGTTGACGTATGCGAGTTGATACCTAATCTTCATAGGTTGAAGCGAAGACTTCTTCCTCGCGGTCGACAGCATCGAAGACGTAGTGCAGTGCGCCGCCGGCTGTCATGCCGAATGCCGCGGCGACCAGTCTCGGGTCGTGGGAGTGGGCGAGATCGGCGAGACGGGTTTGACGCAGGACAGCTGGCGTGACGCCGGCCGGATCGAGAATATGAGTCATGAAATACGGCGACGCTGCAGTTTCGTGAGCGCGTGAGTCTTTCGTGAGGACGAGGTGCGGGTTGTTCGTTCGCAGCGCCAGCCGCGCCGTCAGCACCGCATCGATAGCAGCGAGCGTGATGGGGTCCAGCGGCACGTTATACGGCCGTCCCGCGATGACCATCGTCCCTGCCTTTGTGCTGATGTCCGAGACCAGAACAGCGCGGATCTGACGGCTGCTCATACCGTGGAGAAGAGCGAATAGTCCGACCACGCGCTCTCTCGGGTCGATGGTGGTGAGTATCCACCGATGGATAAGTCGGCGTTGTTCGGCGCTGTTGAGCGTTCGTCCGGCGAAGCCTGTTGGGCGTGGTCGAGTCAGACCGAGGGCCGGGTTGATCAGGATGAGCTTTCGTTTGCCAGCGAAGGTGAAGAACATGCGGAAGCTGGCTAGCCGATGCCGGGAGCGGCTCCCGAGGAACTCCTCGATATCGCCGGCGGTGACGGCGGCCCAATCGTTGATGCCGCGTCTCTCGAGGAAGTTGGCCAGGGCCGCGACATCAGCCAGTCGGGCCTCGATCGTGGCGTCTTTGAGTCCGCGGCCGCCGACCAGGTTTGCTCGAGTGCGCGATCGCAGGAGATAGTCGCAGAAGGCTGCCACGGCCGGGCGGAAGGGGATGGGGGCGCGGGCCAGGCGGCGCTCTCGGCGCCCCGCGCTCCGGCGGTCTTCCTCGTCTTGGAGGAAGGATCCGAGCCCATTCGTGACGAAATACTCATTGACGATTCGGGCGGTGTCGCCCGGTGATCGTCCGGGTGAACGCAGCGCGCGGACCAGAGCTTCGGGAGTGCAGACTCCTTGGATTAGGTGGTGTTCGATCTGCCGCAGGTGTCGCACCGCTACTGCGCTGACGAATCGGTCGCCGATGTCGTCGACCAGGGGTTCGAACCAGTTGGGAATGCTCGCCCCGAGCCGGATAAGAGCGGCGGCTGTTCGGTCGATCAGGGAGTTGTGGGTCCTTTGATAGCAGGCCGTGCATAGTCCGTGAGCTGCGTGTTTGGCCAGACGGCCACACTGGTCGCAGTTTCGCGGTGTCGGTTCTTTCCGGGGACGAGCTCGGCGCACGCACATCCCGCACAGGTCCTGTTCCGCACGGAGCACTCGCCGTTGGCCACACCGTGGGCACGGTTCCATCGTGGCCTCGCGTTTGGCTTTCCAATAGCACGAGGTGCAGCGACCCCGAGCATGGAGATTGGGGCTTCCACAGTCGATGCAGTTGCCGACGAGCGTCATCAGAATGGTGGCGGGGTATTGCGCGAGGCCCGAGACCGTTCCTGACCGGCCGCCGCTCGGAGGGGCTCCTGCGTGACCGGGGTTGGCGGAGTCCCGTTGCCGATGTCGGTGGTCGTATCAAGTTCGAGGAGATCATTTGCGGTGCAGTCCAGCGCTTGGCACAATGCGGCCAGAGTCGCGAGCTTAATTTGCGAAGGCTGTTGAGTCATCAAGGCGGAGATCGACGCGGATGAGAGTTCCAGACCGGCCTTGTCGACCAACAGGCGCCGCAGTTGAGCACCGGTCCACACTTCTCGTTGAGCGGCAGCCATCCGGAGCCGCCAGCGAAACTCTGCCATGTCCTATTCCTCCTTGGTCGCTTCGGCGAGAGTGGTCGTGAGGGCACGACGATAGGCGTCCTCGACGAACGTAGATGAGGGCGTCACATATCGCATCGTCGTGCCCACATTCCAATGGCCCAGCATCTGCTGAATGGCGACGAGATCGACACCGCGCTCGTAGTTGCGCGTCGCGCAGGCATGCCGCAGACTATGAGGGCTGAACTGCTCGTGGACCGGCCGGCCCTCCGCTCTGCACAGGGCCGCCAACCGGTTACGGATCGATCCTGAATTCATGAATCGGCCGCCCTCGTCGCAGAACAGGGCCGGGCTGCTTCCTCGAAATTTGGGGCGGACCTCGTCGAGATACCAATGCAGGATCAGGCCCAGATCGTCCAGCATGGGCACCCAGCGTGGCCTGGGACCGGAGCCTTTCGCCGCCTTACCCAAACGCACGTGAATCTTCCCGAACGGGCCTCGGTCAAAATGAAGATCGCGGATTTCCAACGTCGAGGACTCTGCAGAGCGAAGACCTGCGTGATAGAGCGTCCGGAAGAGTGCGTAGTCCCGAGCGATCGGAGCCCATTTTCGCGACTGCTCCATTCGAGCCTTCAGGAACGCGAAGAAGTCATCCATGCGCTCGGGCGATGGGGGCGGGCG
>NZ_JASJVI010000142.1:0-5131 GCF_035019865.1 Cryobacterium sp. 10I5 | reverse complement strand
GACCCGCCCCGATCCATCCCGATCCATCCGAAGGAGACCACCAGTGACGTTCCTCGAAACCTCGGAAACCCCGAGCGCCTTCCTCGACTCCCCGCGGGCACGCGTCTTGCTCGTGCGCGTGATCCGGGTCGCATTCCCGCACGCGCAGCTGCCGGATACCGCGTACGAGAAGACCGCAGACGCCCTGATCGCGCTCGCTGAGAAATCGCCCCGGCACTTCCTCGCCCTGTCGTCCGGCCTCGCGAGCCTCGACACCCTTCCGGCCGGCGCCTTCCTCGACCTCAATGCGATGGATGCCACGGCTCGCCTGCGCGCGATCGAGCACACCGAATTCTTCGCCTTCGTCCGCGCCAACACCGTGCTGACCCTGTACAACCTCCCGGAGGTCTGGGAAGCGCTCGGCTATGAGGGCGCGTCCTTCGACAAGGGCGGCTACCTCACCCGCGGCTTCAACGACCTCGACTGGCTCCCGGAGCCGCGGATCGAGGAATACACCGGCGAGCTGAACCACGTCGAGATCGGCCCGCTCACCCGGCAGGTCGGTGCGGCGAGTGGGCCGGCGGAATCCGCTTCGACCAGGGACGAGGTGACGAAGTGACCGCCATCGACCACGACGAGGAGGCCGTCGTCATCATCGGCTCAGGCGCGGGCGGCGGCACCCTCGCCTACGAGCTCACCGCCCGGGGGATCAAGGTCGTCGTGCTCGAGGCCGGCCCGCACATCACGAATGACGAATACGTCAACGACGAGTGGGCCGCGTTCTCCCAGATGGCCTGGCTCGATCCGCGCACGACGAGCGGTTCCTGGCGCATCGCGCGTGACTTCCCGAACCTGCCGGCCTGGATCGTCAAGGCGGTCGGCGGCAGCACCACCCACTGGTCCGGCGCGACGCCGCGGTTCCTCGCCCACGAATTCCAGGCTCGGAGCACGTACGGGGCGATCGACGGCGCGAACCTGCTCGACTGGCCGATCACCCTCGCCGAACTGGCTCCGTACTACGACCGCGCCGAGATCGCGATGGGCTCGACGCACCGGCACGGTCGCGCCGCCCTGCCCGCCAACAACAACTACAAGGTGTTCGCCAACGGTGCCGCCCGGGTCGGCTACAACTTCTACGCGACCGGTCCGTACGCGACGAACGCCGAGCCGTACGACGGGCGCCCGGCATCCGTGCAGGACGGCTTCAACTTCCAGGGCGACAAGTCCGGCGCGAAGTGGAGCACCCTCGTGCGCGAGATCCCCCGGGCGGAGGCGACCGGTCACCTCGACCTGCGCCCGCTCAGCCAGGCCGTGCAGATCACCCACGACCAGACCGGGCGCGCCGACGCCGTGCTCTACCTCGATGCTGCCGGCGGTCTGCACCGGCAGCGCGCACGCATCGTGTGCGTCGCCGGGAATTCGATCGAGACGCCGCGACTGCTGCTGCTCAGTGCGAGCTCGCTGTTCCCGGACGGCCTCGCCAACTCCTCCGGCCAGGTCGGCCGCAACTACATGCGGCACACCACCGGCTCCGTCTACGCCCAGTTCCCCGACCCGGTGCACTCCTATCGCGGCGAGACCATGGCCGGGATCATCGCGGACGAGGCGCGCCACGACGAGCGCCGCGGCTTCGCCGGCGGGTACTACCTCGAAACCCTCTCGCTCGGGCCTGCATTCCTCGCAGCCTTCGCGGACCCGGGTTCGTGGGGGCGCGACTTCACCTCGATCCTCGACGGCTACGCCCACACCGCCGGCCTCTGGATCGTCGGTGAGGACATGCCGCAGGAGACCAACCGGATCACCCTCAACGGCTCGGTCACGGATGCCGCAGGCCTGCCGGTCGCGAACGTGAACTTCGACGACCACCCGAACGACGTCGCCATGCGCGACCACGGCTACCGCCAGGCCGAGCTGCTCTACGACGCGGTCGGGTCGATCTCGGCGCACCGCACCCCGCCCTATCCGTCCACGCACAACCTCGGCACGAGCCGGATGAGCGCGCGACCGGAGGACGGCGTGGTGAACAAGTTCGGGCGTGCCCACGATGTGCCGAACCTGTTCGTGAGCGACGGTTCTGTCTTCACGACCGGCGCCGCGGCGAACCCCACCCTCACGATCGTGGCCCTCGCCATCCGGCAGGCCGACCACATCGCCGAACAGCTCGCCAACCGGTCCCTCTGACCGGTGCCTGCCACCGAACCGTCACCACGACCCGTCCCCACGCCCCGACAAGGAGAGTGCGCACCATGACCCACGACCAGATGATGAGAACCCCGTACGACCAGATCGGCGAGGTGCCGACCTTCACCCTCGAATCCACCGACGTGAAGAACGGCGAGGAACTCGCCCCGCCGCAACGCAGCGGGATCTTCGGCGCCGGCGGAAGCGACACGTCCCCAGAACTGCACTGGAGCGGGTTCCCGGCAGGGACCAGGAGCTTCGCGGTCACGGTGTACGACCCGCTCGCCCCGACGGGGAGCGGATTCTGGCACTGGGCCGTCGCCGACATCCCCGCGACGACGACAAGCCTGCCCACCGGGGCGGGAGAGGAGAACAGCACGACCCTGCCGCCCGGCGCCTGGCAGCTCACGAACGATGCCAGTCTCCGGCGCTACCTCGGTGCGGCCCCGCCGGCCGGCCATGGGCGGCACAACTATTACATCGCCGTGCACGCCCTCGACGTCGATACCATCGGCATTCCGGAGACGTCGACGCCCGCGTTCCTCACCTTCAACCTCGGCGGGCACACCCTCGCCCGCGCCGTGATCACCCCCTGGTGGGAGGCCCGCTAACCGCTCGCCCCGCCCTAACCAATTCGACGGAGTTTTTGAGTTTCTGGTGCGTGGGAGCCCGATCTAAGCGCTCTCCGGACAAAATCTCCGTCGAATTGGTTAGGTGAGCGGATGCTCAGCGCCGGACGCTGCCGGAGCGGAAGTACCGCGAGAGTCCGGCGGCGGTCCCGCGCAGCATCCGCTCGAGGTCGCGTTCGCGGGTCGCGATCGTGGCGGCCCTGGCCGAGATCGCGACCGAGCCGACGAGCAGGCCGGCGGAGTTGCGCACGCCGACGGCGGCGCACGTCATGCCAGGGACGAACTCCTCGTGTTCCCAGGCCACGTGCGACCGGGAGATCGACTCGAGCTGGCGCTCGAGTTCTCCGCGCTCGGTGATGGTCGCCGGGGTGAGCCGTAACAACCCGTGAGCATCGAGGTACTGGTCGCGCTGCTCGCCGCTCATGCCGCTGAGCATGATCTTGCCGAACGCGGTCGCATGCGCGGCCTCGTGGAAACCGAAGCTCAACGGGGTGAGGCGCGGGGCGGCCGGGGAATCCACGATGTACGTGACGACGACATCCGCCCCCCGGTACACGGCGAAGTACGCGGCCGCCCGGGCGCTGCGGTGCAGGCGGGCGATCTCGGTGCGCACCTCGGTGGGCACCCCGATCTGGCGATGCAGCGAGACGCCGAGCTGGTGCAGCTTGTAGCCGAGTTCGAACTTGCGCTCCCGGCGGATGTGCACGAGGTAGTCGCTCTGCACGAGCGTCTGCATGAGCCGGTACACGGTCGGCAGCGGGTAGCCGAGGCTCGCCGAGACCTCCTTCGCCGTGGCCCCGCCGCGCTCGGCGACGATCTCGAGGATCGCGAGCGTCTTCTGGATCGAGGCGACCCCGCCCGGGGCGGGTGGCGCGGGCAGGGCCGTGACGTTGGAGGTCAGGGGCGGCTGCGCGAGCGTCCGGGGCGACGACGGCTGGGACAGGGGAAGAGCATCCGTGATCTTCATGCGGCCATTGTCGGTCGGGCGCGGTCCCGGCACAATCGCACGGCGCCTGAGAAGATCCCGGGTACGGCGAGCAGCTTCTCACATGGTGACAGGGCCCCTGACCGACCGTGACCGGCGAATTTAGGCTGGCGGCATCCGCATCGATTGAAGAAGGAGATCGCCATGGCCGCCTCCAGCGCCATTCGCACCATCATCAGCCCCGGCCGCTACGTCCAGGGGAAGGGGGCGCTGTCCCGGCTCGGCGAATTCCTCGCGCCGCTCGGGAAGACGCCGCTCCTCGTCTCAGACGACGTCGTCTGGGGGATCCTCGGGCAGCGCGCCACGGACTCGCTCCGCGCCGCCCAGCTGCCCGTCACCCGGGAACGTTTCGGCGGCATCCCCACGGCCGCGGAAGTCACCCGCCTCGTCGGCGTGATCGACAGGACCGGCGCCGACGTCATCGTCGCCCTCGGCGGCGGCAGCACCTTGGACGCCGTGAAGGCTGCGGGGTTCCTGGCCGGCATCCGCTGGGTCACGGTGCCCTCCGTCGCTTCGACGGATGCCCCCACCTCGGCCCTCTCCGTGATCTACACCGCGGACGGCGCGTTCGAGGAGTACCGCTTCTTCCCGAAGAACCCGGACCTCGTGCTGATGGACACCCAGCTTGTGGCGGATGCCCCCGCCGCGTTCCTGGCCGCGGGCGTCGGCGATGCCCTCGCGACCTGGCTCGAGGCCCGGGCCACGAGGCAGTCGCACGCGAACACGATGGCCGGCGGCCTGCCGACCCTCGCGGGCACCGCGCTCGCCGAGCTGTCCTGGGGCGTGATCTGGGACAACGCGCTCCCCGCCCTCGACGCCGTGCGCGACCACCAGGTCACCCCGGCCGTCGAGAAGCTCGTCGAGGCCAACACGCTGCTGTCCGGGCTCGGATTCGAGTCCGGCGGGCTCGCCGCCGCCCACGCGATCCACAACGGCCTGACCGCGGCGCACCAGACCCACGGCCTCGCCCACGGGCAGAAGGTCAACATCGGCTCGGTCACGCAGCTCGTGCTCGAGGGCGCCCCGACCCAGGAGATCCGCGACTTCATCGAGTTCACGACCCGGGTCGGGCTGCCGAACACCCTGACCGAGGTCGGCCTCAGCGTTGAAGACGAGGACGACCTGCGCCGCGTCGCCGAAGCGGCGACGGTGCCAGGGGAGACCATCCACAACATGCCGTTCCCGATCACCCCCGACGAGCTGGTCAGCGCGCTCAAGTCGATCGAGCGGTTCTCCCGCACCGTGCGGAGCGAGGCGCACCTGCCCGCGCCCGTGCAGTACGTCGCCCGCCAGGTCGACACGCACTAGCCCGCAGGTCTCCGGGCAGCGGATGCCGCGGCCTGCGCTGCCCGGGCCC
>NZ_JASJVI010000141.1:0-5211 GCF_035019865.1 Cryobacterium sp. 10I5 | reverse complement strand
CGCCGCCTCGAGGAACCCGGTCGCCTGGGCGAGCGCCCCCGCCGCGGGAGCGAGGGCCGCCGCCCAGCCGGGGTCGATCGATCCGGGGTCGATCGATCCGGGGTCGATCGATCCGGCGTCGGTCACGGCCTAGGCGCCGAAGGTGCTGACGAGCACACCGTTCTCGGACTGGCTGACCCGCCAGACGCTGCCGGAGCCGACGACGCGGAGGGCGCCCTCCCCGACGATGAGCGCGGTGTTCTCGTCGACGGCGAGGCCGCCGTCGATGAGGCCGGCTTCGGTTGCGGCGATCAGTCGGGACAGGGTTCCCCACTGGGCGGCGTGCACGTCGACGGTGACGTCGAGCAGGCCAATACCGGGCTGGATGGTGAGTTCGTCGAGGCCTTCCGAGGCCCCTTCTGCGCTGACCTCGACCTCGCCGAGACGCCAGCCGCCGACGAGGGCGCGTTCCGCGGCGATCATGGCGCCGGCCGAGTAGCCGAGGTACGGGACGCCGGCGGACACCTGGCGGCGGATCTCGCCGGCGATCGGGGTGAGTGCGGCAAGGTAGGCGGGAGTGAGCCCACCGCCGACGATGATGCCGTCGACGTCCGCGATCGCGGGCAGGGTCGCCGCATCGCTCAGCGCGAGTTCGGTGATCTTCGCCTCGAAGACCCCGGCCGAGCCGAGCGCGGCGGCCAGGGTTGCGGCGTGCTGGGCTGCGTCGTCGACAGCGTCGTCCGCGTCGGAAGTGCGGGGCGCACGCACCGCGATGATCGCGATCCGGGGTTCATCCCGACCGGCCGCCGTGGCACGCACGGTCGCCTCGGCAAGGAACGGGCCGAACACGGCCGCGCTGTGTTCGGCGGCCCAGCCGCCGCCGACGAGGTGGATGCTCATGCGACGACACCCGCGACGACAGGCGCGACGACCACATTCTCGACTGCGGCGGGGGCGACGACGGTCGCGACGATGGGGGCCAGCAGGGCCGTCACTTCGGGCGCGTCGACGATCGGGAGCGCCGACCACGGGAAGACGATCCAGTCGTCGGTCTCCCGCCAGGTGTAGTCCGGGATGAGGACCGTGCGCGGCTTGGTGTACAGGGTCGCGCAGCGCACCTCGGCCGCCGACTCGCGCAGCATCGCGAGCACGAGGGCGAGGGTGCGCCCGGAGTCGGAGACGTCGTCGACGAGCAACACGCTGAGGCCGGCGAGTGCCGGCGCGTCGAGCATCGGCCCGGAGAGCACGGGCTCGGGCAGGCGCTCGTCGACGCCGGTGTAGAACTGCACGTTGATGCTGCCGCAGTTCTTGGTGCCGAGGGCATAGGACATCGCGCCCGCGAGCAGCAGGCCGCCGCGCGCGATCGCGATCACCACGTCCGGGTGGAATCCGCTCGACAGCACGTCGACGGCCAGTTGCCGCGAGGCAGCGGCGAAGTCCTCCCAGCCGAGGATTTCCCGCTGGATGCCGGTCGTGTCAGTTGCTGAGTCGTCTGCGTCGAATGCCATTGTCCAATGGTAGGTCACCGGCCGGCTGCAGATCGGGTTCGGCTTCGTCGGCGAGGTGCCGTTCCGGGTGCCCGTCGTAGAGAGAGAGCGGCCGGATCAGGGAGTTCGAGGCGGTCTGCTCGATGATGTGCGCGGTCCAGCCGGCGATCCGGGCGGCCACGAAGAGGGGCGTGAAGGTCAGGGTGTCGAAGCCCATCAGGTAGTACGCCGGCCCGGACGGGTAGTCGAGGTTCGGCAGGATGCCGGTGCGCTCCTTCATCCCTGCGGCGAGGCGCTCGTAGAGCTCGATCAGGTCGGGGCGCTGGTAGTGCTCGACGAGGGTGAGCAGCGCGGTCTTCATCGTCGGCACCCGGGAGTCGCCGTGCTTGTAGACGCGGTGGCCGAAACCCATCACCTTTCGGTGGGCGTCGAGGGTCTCCTTGAGCCAGGCATCCGCCCGCTCGCCGGAGCCTTCGCCGAGGCCGATCTGCTCGAACGTGTGCATCACGGCTTCGTTGGCGCCGCCGTGCAGCGCACCCTTGAGGGCGCCGACCGCCCCGGTGATCGCCGAGTGCAGGTCGCTCATCGTGGAGGTGATCACGCGCGCGGTGAAGGTCGATGCGTTGAAGGAGTGGTCGGCGTACATGATCATCGACACGTCGAAGGCCTCGACGACGACGAGTTCCGGCACCTCGCCGAAGGTCATGAACAGGAAGTTCGCCGAGTAGCCGAGGTCGTCGCGCGGTTCGATCGGTTCGAGCCCGTGGCGGCGCCGCTGGTCGTACGCGACGATCGCGGGCATCTGGGACCAGAGCCGGAGGCCCTTGGCCTTGTTCGCCTCAGGCGAGGCGTCGTCGACCTGCGGGTCGAAGGCTCCGATCAGGCTCACGGCGGTCCGCACGACGTCCATCGGGTGCGCGGTCAGGGGAAGCTCGTCGATGACGCGGCGCACGGCGGGCTGGAGGTGGCGGAGCGACCGCTCCTCGTCCTCGAAGGCGGCGAGCTCGTCCGGCGTCGGCAGCTCACCGTTCCAGAGCAGGTAGGTGACCTCCTCGAAGCTCTTCTGCGCGGCGAGTTCCTGCACGGGGTAGCCCCGGTAGAGCAGGGAATTGGACAGGTCGTTGACCTTGGAGACGCCGGTGCGGTCGACCACGATTCCGGCGAGGCCCTTGTAGACCGTCGGTTCGGTGACGGCTGGTTCGTTCTGACTCATGTCGCTCCTTCGCGTGCGGTGAGTGCGTGGTTACGCGGGCAGGGTGTTAGGCGGGCAGGGTGGGGTTGAGGGTGAAGTTGAAAACGCCGGAGTCGAAGTGATTGTACGACTCGTAGTCGAGCAGCTCGTAGAGCTTCGAGCGGTGCTGCATCTCGGGCAGCATCGACTCGAGCGAGCCGTGTTCGATGATCGCGTCGAGGCCGCGGTCTGCGGCGCCCATCGCGAGGCGCAACAGGGAGACGGGGAAGATCACGAGGTTCATCCCGACATCGGCGAGCTGCCGCACGGTGAAGAGCTCCCCCTTGCCGAACTCGGTCATGTTCGCGAGCACGGGCACGTCGACGGCCGCACGGATCGCCGCGAATTCGGCGAGCGAGGCCATCGCCTCCGGGAAGATCGCGTCGGCGCCCGCGTCGACGAGCGCCTTCGCCCGGTCCACGGCCGCGGCGAGGCCGTCGACCGCACGGATGTCGGTGCGCGCCATCACGAGGAAGTTCGGGTCCCTGCGCGCATCGACGGCCGCGCGGATGCGCTTGCAGGCCGTCTCGAGGTCGACGACCTGCTTGCCGTCGAGGTGGCCGCAGCGCTTCGGGTTGACCTGGTCCTCGATGTGCATGCCGGCGAGGCCGGCGTCCTCGAGGGTCTGCACGGTGCGCGCGACGTTCATCGGCTCGCCGAAGCCGGTGTCGGCGTCCACGATCGCGGGCAGGTCGGTCATCCGGGCGATCTGCTGGCTGCGCCCGGCGACCTCGGTGAGGGTGGTCAGTCCGATGTCGGGCAGGCCGAGGTCTGCGGAGAGCACTGCGCCTGAGATGTAGACGCCCTCGAAGCCCTTCGCCTCGATCAGGCGGGCGGAGAGCGGGTTGAACGCCCCGGGGAAGCGGAGCAGGCGTCCGCTGGCCAGGTCGCGGCGGAAGCCCTCGCGCTTGGCGGCGGGAGTGCGGGTCGAATACAGCATCAGAAGATTCCGTTCGGGATGGGGACCGAGGTGAGCAGGCCGTTGCGGGCCACGATCGTGAGCTGGTCGAGGTCGTCGGCGGCGAGGTCGGGAAGCCGTTCGGCGGCGTCGAGGAAGCGCAGGATCTCGCCCTCCTCGAGCACGCCGGCGGCGAGCGTGCGGAACTTGTCAATGTACTCCGCCCGGCCGAAGGGCCGGGCGCCGAGCGGATGCGCGTCGGCAACGGCGAGCTCGTCGACGATGCGCTTGCCGTTGGCCAGCTCGATCTCGACGCGCCCGCCGAAGGCCTTCTCCGCGGGGTCCACCGAGTGGTAGCGCCGGGTCCACTCGAGGTCCTCCTCGGTCGTGACCTTGTTCCAGAGAGCGATGGTGTCCGCTCGGCTCGCCCGTTCCGGCCGGTAGGAATCGACGTGGTGCCAGCTGCCGTCCTGCAGCGCGACGGTGAAGATGTACGGGATCGAGTGGTCGAGGGTCTCCCGGGTCGCACTCGGGTCGTACTTCTGCGGGTCGTTCGCACCGGACCCGATCACGTTGTGGGTGTGGTGGCTCGTGTGGATCACGATCCGGGCGATGTTGGCCGGGTCGGCGAGTTCGGGGTGTTCGCGGTAGAGCTTGCGGGCGAGGTCGATGAGGGCCTGGGCCTGGTACTCAGCGGAGTGTTCCTTCGTGTAGCTGTCGAGGATGGCCCGCTTGGCCTCGCCCCGGCCCGGCAGGGCGACCTGGTACGAGGCGGCGGGACCGTCGAGCATCCAGGCGATGACGCCGTCCTCACCCTCATAGATCGGCGTCGGACTCGTCTCGCCGCGCATCGCGCGGTCGACGGATTCGACGGCCATCTTGCCGGCGAACGCGGGCGCGTATGCCTTCCAGCTCGAGATCTCGCCCTTGCGGGACTGCCGGGTGGCCGTCGTGGTGTGCAGCGCCTGCCCGATGGCCTGGAAGATCGTTTCGGTGTCGAGGCCGAGCAACGTGCCGATCCCGGCGGCGGCCGACGGGCCGAGGTGGGCGACGTGGTCGATCTTGTGTGCGTGCAGGCTGATCGCCCGCACGAGGTCGATCTGGATCTCGTAGCCGGTCGCGATCCCGCGCACGAGATCCCGCCCGGTCAGGCCGCGGGCGGCCGCGAGGTGCTGGGCGACGGCGAGGACCGGCGGGATGTTGTCGCCGGGGTGGGAGTACTCGGCGGCGAGGAAGGTGTCGTGGTAGTCCAGTTCGCGGACGGCGACGCCGTTGGCCCACGCCGCCCATTCCGGCGAGACCCGGCGGGAACGCTGTTCGCCGAACACGGTCGCGCCGACGCCGTTGAAGGATCGCGGATGCGCGAGCGCCTGCGAGCGCGCGGCGACGACCGGTCGCCGGGTGAGCGACGCCGCTGCGACGGCGGCATTGTCGATGACCCGGTTGATGATCATCTCGGTGACCTCGGCGGAGACCTCCACCGGGTCGGACGCGCACTCGGCGATCTTCCAGGCGAGCTGATCCGTGCGGGCCAGGTCTTCGTCGCTGCGGTGGACTCGAACATCGTGAAGCTGCACAGGGTTCCCTTCGGTGGTTCGGTTGGGCGGGGTTTCGGG
>NZ_JASJVI010000140.1:0-5283 GCF_035019865.1 Cryobacterium sp. 10I5 | reverse complement strand
GGGGCGCGCTAACCTCTATATGCTACACCTCAGGGGGTCGGCGGACGCTCGCGGCCGGGACGGCGCCGTCTCAGGCATGGGGGCCTCCCGGGAGGGCGACCGGGTGCACGTAGAACCCGGTCGGAGTGCGCACCCACCAGTCCCCTGTCACGCGTTTCTCCGCGCCCGTGGCGAAGCGGTAGCGGAACAGCCGGGCGCGCACATGCCGGGGCGGGGCGTCGGGGAACGGGTTGACCCGCAGCATCCGCAGGGTGGGCCGGTCGCCCTCGAGCAAGCGCACCAGGAACATTTCGAACCACCGGGTGTCGCGCACGCCCAGGGCGAGGAACCACATCAGCCAGTCGAGCCGTAGGTGATACGGGGCGAACTGGCGGGGAAGGCGGGCGGGGTCGCCCGGTTTGCCGTGGAATTCGTACGGGCGCCAGGCCGTCTCGTCGCCGGGGTCTTCGGCGGCGCTGCCCTCGACGACGATCTCGTAGCGCTTCTTCGTGACGGTGCCGAAGGCCCCGTAGGCGTTCACGAGGTGGTACCGGTTGAAGCTCGCGTTCATCAGCTGCCTGCGGGCGACGAGGTTGCGGGCGGGCCAGAAGCTGAGCACCACGAGCAGCAGGGTGACCGCGAGCACGAGCACGACGAACCACGGCGGGGAGGCGGGCAGGGCTGCCGAGGTCTCGCCCGCGCCGGAGGGGAGGAACGGGAAAACCGTCCGGAACGCGCGGTCGTCGACGGCGGCGAAGACAAGCACGATCGTGATCCAGTTCAGCCAGGCGAAGTTACCGGTGGCCACGAGCCACAGCTGGGTCAGGGCGAGCAGAGCGGCGGCCAGGGATGCGACGGGCTGCGGCGCGAAGAGGAAGAACGGCACCACGAGTTGCGCGACGTGATTGCCGAGCACCTCGCCGCGGTGGAACCAGGCCGGCAGCCGGTGCACGAACGAGCTGAGCGGATTCGGCATCGGCTGCGTCTCGTGATGGTAGGTCAGGGCGGTCAGGTCACGCCATTCCGGGCCGCCGCGCATCTTGATCATGCCGGCGCCGAACTCCAGTCGGAAGACGAGCCAACGCACGAAGACCATGATCGTGAGCGGAGGGGCCACCTCGTTCGACCCGAGGAAGGCGACGACGAACCCGGCTTCGAGCAGCAGGCTCTCCCAGCCGAAGGAGTAGAAGGTCTGCCCCACGTTGACGATCGACAGGTATCCGGCCCAGAGCAGCAGGAAGGCGAGCATCGGGAGCCAGGGCGGGCCCAGTTGCGGCAGGCCGATGACGAGGGTCGCGGCCAGCAGGACACCGCCCCAGGCCAGCACCCGCAGGATCCGGTCGGAGTACCGCCAGTGGAACAGGCTCGGAGCGTCACGGAACCGGAGCCTGGACACCCAGTCGCGCACCGGCAGCAGGCCATGATCCCCGAGCAGCGCGGGGAACTGGTTGGCGGTGGACAGGAACGCCACGAGGAAAACCGCTGCCACTCCGCGCTGCAGAACCTGCCGCGCTATCGAGTAGTCGCCGGCCTCGAAGAAGGCACCGAGGAGATCCATCGTGCAGTCACCCTAGCCCCGCCTGGCCCGGCAGGGCAGGGTCGGGAAGGGCAGGGTCACGGTGCGCGGCGCAAGTGCTCGGCCGTGAGTGCGGCCATCTCCTCGTCGGAGAGCTCGTCGAGTTGCTTAGCCTCGTGCCGGTCGGTGCGGTTCCAGCGCAGGAACAGGATGATCAGCACCGGGATATCCGCGACCTCCGCGATGAACCAGAGGAAGTCACCGGACAAGTGCTGGTCCCAGAGCGGCGAAGGGAACCAGGCCGGGAACGACCCGACCAGCGCGGGGGCCCCGTCGAGCACGGTCTCGTTGAGACGCAGCAGGATGCCGGGGATGGCATCCATCACGAGTTCGACGAACGCGAGCATGAACTCGGCGGTGATGAAGAGGCTGGTGCGGATGAGGGCGTGGTCGGTGATCGGCAGCACCATCAGCAGTCCGACCAGCGGAACAAGCAGCGTCAGGCTCCCCTCCGCCGCGGGATTGCTCCGCAGCACGAAGGCGAACGGGGTCAGGAAGACGAGGAACGCGGCGATCGCGAAGAGTGGGGCGAAGACGGCGTTGCCGACCAGCCGCACGAACCAGGACCCGAGCACGGCGTTCACCCCGCGCAGCGCCCGCCCCGCGAGCGCCGCCCGGGCGAGCTCGACGGGTCGACCGAGGCTCAACAGCGCCGGGACCACGAAGAGCAGGAGCGCGATCCGGGTGGTGAACGCCCAGCGCAGGTCGACGCTCCAGGCGCCGAGGAAGCCGAAAGACACCCACGCCCAGGAGCCGAGCCCGAGCACGAAGAAGCCGAGGGTCGGAAGGAGCGGCCAGGCGGTCCCCCGGCGGCCGGCGGCGCGGATGCCGAGGAGATAGAGCGCGGCGGCAACAAGGATGCCCGCGCCGGCGACCGGATCGAACGAGGCCGTGCCGAGGAAGTCGAGGAAGGAAGGCGTGAGCGACCATTCTGGCTGATGCGCGCCGGGAAGTCCGGTGCCCGTCCCATTATGCGTCTTCTCCCTCTCGCGAGAGCGCACTTAAGGCCCTTAAACCGCGGGTTTAAGGGCCAAAACTCCGCTCTCGCGGAGGGGGCGGCGCGAATGTGCCGGACGGATGGTTGACGCGGGCGACTAAACCGGTATAGGTTTGCCTAAACCGGTTCAGAAGATGCACGAACGGGTGCTATCGATGAGGAGGCACGATGAGTGAGCCCAAGGTGACCATCGCCGACGTGGCCCGCGAGGCCGGCGTCAGCAAGGGCCTCGTGTCCTTCGCCCTCAACGACCGGCCCGGCGTCTCCGCCGAAAGTCGCGTCCGCATCCTCGAGATCGCCGAGCGGCTCGGCTGGACCCCCTCTCTTCGCGCCAGGTCGCTCTCCACCCGGCGCTCCTTCGCGCTCGGCCTCGTGATCGCCCGCGACCCTGAAGTCCTCGGCTCCGACCCGTTCTTCCCCTCGTTCATCGCCGGCGTCGAGACCGTCCTCGCCCCGCAGGGCCTCGCCCTCGTGCTGAGCGTCGTCCCCGACGAGAAGACGGAGATGCGCACCTACCGGTCACTCGTCTCCGACGGCCGCGTCGACGGTGTCTTCCTGAGTGACCTCCGGCACAACGACCCGCGCATCCCGCTGCTGCAGGAACTCGGCCTTCCCGCCGTCACCCTCGGCCGGCCGGACACCCAGAGCCCCTTCCCGTGCATCTCGGTCGACGACACCCCCGGCGTCGCCGAAACCGTGCGCTACCTCATCTCCCTCGGCCATCGGCGCATCGCCCACGTCGCCGGCAGCCCGGCACTCCTGCATGGCAGCCGCCGCCGGGCCGCCTTCGACAAAGCCCTCAGCGAGGCAGGGCTCCCGGCCGGCCAGTCCATCGAGACCGACTTCTCCGTCGCAGCGGGGGCGGATGCCGCCCGCAGGCTCCTGACCCAGGCCTCGCCGCCCACGGCGATCGTGTTCGCCAACGACCCGATGGCCATCGCCGGCCTCGGTGTCGCGCACGAACTCGGCCTGCGCGTACCGGACGACGTCTCGATCACAGGCTTCGACGACATCGACTTCACCCGGTATGTCTTCCCGGCGCTCACCACGGTGCGCACCGCCCCGAGCGACTGGGGCCGGGCCGCCGGCCGAACCCTTCTCGACCTCATGGCGCTCGGCACGGCACCCGACGTCGATCTTCCGGCCGGTCGTCTCGTCATCCGCGGCTCCGCCGGTACCCCACTGCGGCCCTAGCTGCCGCACGACCCCCACTCCCCCCTCCGATCCGCTACCGCACGCACCGCACCTTCCGCTCCTGCACCGGCCTCGCGTCCGACGCAGTCGTCCCGCATGCCCTGCCCCTGCATGCAGCACCACCCGAAACACACCCGAGGCAGAGCTGCCGCGGGGAATGAATGGAGAAACCATGCACAGCACAGCACGAACCCGGCGAGTCCTCGCCGCGACCGCGGCATCGGCCGCCGTCATCCTCGCCCTCGGCGCCTGCTCGTCAGGCGGCGGCGCGGCGGGAGCGGCCACGACTGCCCACGGCCCGATCACGATCTGGTACTCGAACAACGCGACGGAGATCGCCTGGGGCAAGCAGATGGTGACCGCCTGGAACGCCGACCACCCGAACGAAACCGTCACCGCGCAGGAGATCCCGGCCGGCAAGAGCAGCGAGGAAGTCATCGGCGCCGCCATCACGGCAGGAAACGCACCGTGCCTCGTGTACAACACGGCCCCGGTTGCGGTTCCGCAATTCCAGAAGCAGGGCGGCCTCGTCGACCTGAGCAGCTTCTCCGACGGCGACGCCTACATCAAGGCCCGCTCGGGAGACACCGCCGCCCAGTACGAGTCCACCGACGGCAAGTTCTACCAGATGCCCTGGAAGTCCAATCCCGTGATGATCTTCTACAACAAGGACATGTTCGCCAAGGCCGGGCTCGACCCGGAGAACCCGAAGCTTGCCACGTACGACGAGTTCCTGACCGCTTCCCGCGCCCTGGTCTCCAGCGGGGCCGCGGCGAACGCGATCTACCCCTCCCCGACGAGTGAGTTCTACCAGAACTGGTTCGACTTCTACCCGCTGTACGCCGCCGAGACCGGGGGCAAGCAGCTCGTCGAAGACGGCAAGGCGACGTTCACCGGCGACGAGGGCGCCAAGGTCGCCGAGTTCTGGAAGACCATGTACACCGAGGGACTCGCGAACAAGGAGCTCTACCAGGGCGACTCCTTCGCAGACGGCAAGGCCGCGATGTCGATCGTGGGACCGTGGGCGGTTCCGGTGTACAAGGACAAGGTCAACTGGGGCGCCGTTCCAGTGCCGACGAGCGCAGGAACCTCCGCTGACAAGACCTACACGTTCAGTGACGCGAAGAACGTCGGCATGTACACCGCGTGCAAGAACCAGGGCACCGCGTGGGATGTGCTGAAGTTCTCGACGAGCAAGGCGCAGGACGGCCAGCTGCTCAGCCTGACCGGCCAGATGCCGATCCGCTCTGACCTCACCACCACGTACCCGGACTACTTCGCTGCGAACCCGGCCTACGTCGCCTTCGGCGACCAGGCCGCACGCACCGTCGAGGTGCCGAACGTGTCCAACTCGGTCGAGGTATGGCAGACCTTCCGGGATGCCTACTCCAAGTCGGTCATCTTCGGCCAGGGCGACATCGCCTCCACCCTGGGCGGCGCGGCAGACAAGATCAACACCCTGGTCTCGAGCAAGTAGCACCTCGTGACCGTCACCGCATCGCGGACCTCGTCCGCCCGGGGCCCCCACCCCGCGCCC
>NZ_JASJVI010000139.1:0-6073 GCF_035019865.1 Cryobacterium sp. 10I5 | reverse complement strand
GGGCCGTCCCCGCTCCGCCCCCCCACCTCAGCGAGAGGGCGGATGCTGGCGGGCACAGCGAGGCGCGGGGCCGGGCACACGAAAGAGCGGGGCCCGGCTTACGCCGGACCCCGCTCGGTGTGTTCTTACGGCCTCAGCCGAAGATCAGGACTCTCCTACTGGTAGGAGGTCTGTCCTTCGATGGCGGACTGCCAGACCGGCTTGTTGTCCTTGTCGAACTTGTAGATGCCGATGAAGGCGCTCGACGGCTCGTTGTGCGAGTTGAACGGGCCGACGCCGGACTGTCCGACGTACTGGATGTCCGTTCCGGCGGTGACGAGCGGTGCACACTCGGCGTAGCTCTTGCACTTGGTGCCCTTGCCACTCGCGCCGGAAACGGCCGCGAGCTGCGCCTGGATGTCGGCGGAGACGGTGGACTTGGCCTTCAGCGCCGCGAGGGCGGAGAGGGTGGTCGCGTCGTAGGCCTCGGGGGCGTAGGAGAAGTCGCCGAGGGCGGCCTTCTGGGTGTCCTTGTACCAGGAGACGAGCTTGGCCTTGAAGTCGTCGGCCGGGTAGGCGCCGGGGATCGTGCCCTGTGCGCTGGTCAGCGTGCCGGCTTCGAAGTCCTTGCTGTAGTCGGCGGTGTTGCCGTCAGACAGGTAGACCTTGGAGAGGTCGACGCCCTGGGCCTTGAGCTCGGGGATGATGGACTTGGTCTCGTCGAAGGCGAGGATGACGATCGCGTCGGGGTTGGTCGCCTTGGCGGCGGTCACCTCGGACGAGAACGTGGTCTGGCCGGGGGGGAATTCCTGGCCGTTGCCCTTGCCGCCGTAGACGACGGTTCCGCCGGAGGCTTCGATGCTCTTCTGCGTGAAGTCGCGGAGGCCGGTGCCGTAGGAGTCGTTGAAGACGAGGAAGGCGACCTTGGCGTTGCCGTCACCCGTGATGAGCTGGCCGAGCGCGGAACCCTGGACCGAGTCCGGCGGTGCGGTGCGGAAGTAGAACGGACCGTAGCCGCTGAGCTTGGCCGAGGTGTTGGCCGGGGAGATCTGGACGATCTTCGCGGAGGCGAAGGAGTCGACGACGTTGAGCGAAACGCTCGAGGACGCGGCGCCGATGGCGACGGAGACCTTGGCAGCGATGAGCTTCTGGGCGGACGCGGTCGAGATCGTCAGGTCCGTGCTGTCGCCGGAGTCGGTGGCCAGGACGCAGGCGTCCTTGCCGTCGACGCCGCCGGCGGCGTTGATGTCTGAGACGGCGAGGCCGACGCCGGCGAGTTCCGGCGGGTTGAGGTAAGCGAGGCTACCGGTGATCGGGAGGATCGAGCCGACGACCAGCGACTTGTCCGTGGACGCTCCGCTCGCACAAGCTGCGTCGGTGTACGAGGACGCGGCCGCGGCCGAGGTCGTGGTAGCGGTAGAACCGCCGCCGGATGCACAACCGGAGAGCATGACGGCGATGACGCCTGCTCCCGCCACGATGGCGGTCCGGAGGGCGTGCTTGGATTTAATCATCCTGGGTACCCTTTCATCTTGCACGCGTAAGTACGCCTCCGGGTGAGGCCCACTCGCGTTATTAGGCTCCAACCTAGGATCACTTTGTTTCGAGGATGTTTTCTTGCCGTTCAAACGGGACATCGTTAGCGATTCGTGACACCACCAGCATTTGCCCTGGGGGACGCCGTCGGACGAGGCGCTGTACTAAGAGCGTCGCCCGGTCACGCCCTGGTACGCGATCTGCTTCTTTTCACCGAGTGCGGTGATGCAAGATGCCCAAGATGTGCACACCGTGTCGCCGCGGCTGACCCGGTCGAGGGCCGGGGTGAGCGAGGGCCCGCCGTCGTCGCCTGCCTCGGTCGCGGCGAGGGCCGCGAGCACGACGCCGTCGAAGGCTTCTCCGCCTCCCGCGGTGTCGGCGAGGCCCGGATCGGAGGTGCGCAGACGCACCGCGAAGGCCTCGTCGGCCGCGAGCGGGGTGCCGCCGTTCGTGAAGCCGTCGAGCGGCAACAGAGCGATGCCCGCTGCGGCGACGGATGCCGCGACCTCCGCGGGTACGGCAGTCGTCGCGTCCCAGAGCACGAGGTCGACGTGTCGCGCCACCAGGTCGGCGACCGCGACCGCGACGTTCCCCGTCGAATTGCGATGGACGAGCTGGATCGGCGGGGTGCCGGGCAGGGCCTGCTCCTGGATCTCCCGGGCGGCCAGCTCGGTGCCCGCGACCTGCGCGGCACCGGTCACGACCGCTCCCGCCTCCCCGGTCATCGGGAACAGCGTGCCGACCAACAGCGTGCCGTCGCCGGTGGGCGCGATCGATGCCGCGACCGTCGGGGTGCTGGTCACGGCGGCGGGGGCTTCGCTTGCGGTGCACCCGGAGAGCACGAGCACGGCGGCGATGGCGGCGACCGTGAAGGCGAGTCCCGTCGTGGAGACGGAACGAGAGGTGACGGTCAGAGCTGGAAAGGGCATCCGTGGTCCTTTCACAGGTGGAGTCCTTCGAGCGTATCTCCGGTCAGAGGGGTTCGGGGGATGCTCGCCGCGGGGCGCGTCCGGTGACGACCATGTCGACCGTGAGGATCACGAGCGCGACCCAGACGAGTCCGAAGCCGACCCAGCGTTCGGGCGGCATGGGCTCGCCGAGGAGGAAGACGCCGACGAGGAACTGCAGCACCGGAGCGATGAACTGCACGAGGCCGAGCACGCTGAGCGGCAGGCGTCGGGCGGCCGCGGCGAAGAACAACAGCGGGACGGCCGTTACGACGCCCGTCGATACGAGGCCGACGGTGTGCCACGGCGATACAGTGCCGAAGGTGAGCCCCGTCACGGCGCCCACGATCAGGAGTTCCGCGATCGCGATCGGCATCAGCCAGGCGGTCTCGAGGGTGAGCCCGGTGAGCGCGCCGACGCCGGGGCCGACGTTCTTCTTGATGAGGCCGTAGAAACCGAAGGACAGGGCGAGGACGAGGGAGATCCACGGCAGCGACCCGTAGCCGAGCGTGAGCACGATCACGGCGGCCACGCTGATCGCGACCGCGATCCACTGGATGCGCCGTAACCGCTCGTGCAGGACGAAGACGCCCAGCAGCACCGTGACGATCGGGTTCATGAAGTAGCCGAGGGCCGCCTCGACGACGTGCCCGGTGAGCGCCGCAAAGACGTAGGTCTGCCAGTTGACGAAGATCAGGAGTCCGGCCAGGCCCATCACCCAGACCGTCTTCGGACGACGGAGCACCACGAGCAGGGCGGGCCAGCCCTGGGTGGCGGTGATCAGGGCGAGGCAGAAGACCAGCGAGAAGAGCACGCGCCAGGCCACGACCTCGAAGGGTCCCGTCGGGTGCAGCAGCAGGAAGAAGAGTGGGAGCAGTCCCCACAGGCCGTATGCGGCGATCGCGAAGGCGAGTCCGCTGGTCGGTTCGGCCGGCTGTCTCGGTGTGCGGCTCACAACGATTCCCCTTCGCGGGCGTGCCCGGCGTCAGCGTGCTCTGGGTGGTTCTGGGTGGTTCTGGCCGCGTTCAAGCGGGCCTGGGGAACACAAAATCCCGGATGACCAGGCCATCCGGGATTTTGTGTTGTCTATACGTGTAGTGCGGTCGTGCGTGGCGCCTGGGACGGATCCCTAGCGGACGACGACGGCGAGCACGTCGCGTGCGGAGAGGACGAGGAGATCGTCGCCACCGAACTTGACCTCGGTTCCGCCGTACTTGGAGTAGATGACCTTGTCGCCCACGGCAATGTCGAGCGGGATGCGGTTGCCGTTGTCGTCGATGCGGCCGGGGCCGACGGCGACAACTTCGCCCTCCTGGGGCTTTTCCTTGGCAGTGTCAGGGATGACCAGACCTGATGCGGTGGTCTGCTCGGCGTCGACCTGCTTGATGACGATGCGATCCTCGAGCGGCTTGATGGAGACCGACACGGTTGACCTCTTTCTTAGCTAAGACTTGGTTGGCAGACTCACAGCGAGAGTGCTAACAGCGAGTTTAGGGCGCATCTGGCACTCACGCAACGTGAGTGCCAGACTCGGGCGTTCCGGGCGCGGCGGCCACGGCTTGATATCGTTTGGACAATGGAACGCTCCGAGCTTGTTGACCTGTTGTCCCCCGATGGGCTGCGCCTGCTGGACTCGCTTCCGCCCTGGGACAACTCCTCCGATGTGGTGCGCCTCGTGAGCGACCTGCGCAAGGCCGGTCACCCGCAGGGACTCGTGACCGCGGTGCTCGGCCAGTCCCGGCTGCGGGCGAAGGCTGTCGCCAAGTTCGGCGACTTCGCCGGGAGGATGCTCTTCACCGAGGCCGGTCTCGAACAGGCCACCCGACTGAACGTCGCCGCCCTGCACGCCGGCCGGTTCGCGGCAGCCGGACTGGACCGGGTCGCCGATCTCGGCAGCGGCATCGGCAGCGACTCGATGGCCCTCGCCGCTCTCGACATCCAGGTGACCGCCGTGGACACCGACGAGGTCACGGCCACGGTCGCGAGCTACAACCTCGCTCCCTTCGACAATGCGAGCGTCGTGCACGGCGACGCGGAGACCTTCGACCTCACCGGCTTCGACGCGGCCTGGCTCGACCCGGCCCGCCGCACCGCCGGCCACAGCAACACCTCCCGGCTGACCCGGCCGGAAGACTATTCGCCGAACCTCGACTTCGTCTTCGGCCTGAGCGAGCGGATGCCGATCGGCGTGAAGCTCGGTCCGGGCCACGACCGCGACGCCATTCCCGCCGCCGCGGAAGCGCAGTGGGTCTCCGTGGACGGAAAGCTCGTCGAGATGGGCCTCTGGTTCGGCGCCCTCGCACGCGACGGCATCCGTCGCTCGGCCCTGCTCCTGGGCAGGGGCGGTCGGCACGAACTCACCGCGGCCGCAGACAGCGTGGACGTCGACAGCGTCGCCGGTGAGGCCGGCGTGGCAGGCAGCTACCTGTATGAGCCGGATGGCGCGGTGATCCGGGCACGGCTGATCGGCGACCTGGCCCGCAGCATGGACGCGCTGATGCTCGGGGAGGGCATCGCGTACCTGAAAACCGAGTCGCTGCACGAGACCCCGTTCGCGACGGCGTTCCGGGTGCTCGAGTCGCTGCCGGTGGACGAGAAGAAGCTCCGGCTCGCGCTCAAGGAACGCCGGATCGGGACGCTCGAGATCAAGAAGCGTGGCGTGGACATTGACCCGGCCGTGCTCCGCACCCGACTGAAGCTGCACGGACCCGAGTCGGCCACGCTCGTGCTCACCCGCGCGGGCGGGCGCAGGCTCGCGCTGCTCGTGGAGCGGGTGCAGCCGCCGCGCTGAGCACTCAGCGCTGTGCACTCAGTGCTGTGCACTCAGTGCTGTGCACTCAGTGCCAGGCGTTCAGTGCGGGATGGGGCTGATGGCCTGGCTGATCAGCACGATCCAGCCGGCGGCGATGACGAGGCCGGCAAGGCCCGTGCCGAGGCCCCAGGCCCAGATCGACACGGCCGCGCGTTCGGTACGGCTCGCCCAGACGGCGAGTATGACGGCCGTGAGCGAGAGCGGCGCGGCCCAGACCACGAAGACGGCGCCGGCGAGTCCGACGGCGCCGAATCCGAGGGATGCGACGGCGATGGCGCGCCTGCGGGAGAGGGCGCGAAGCTCGGACTCGGTGTAGACGTACGGCACCCACTCGGTGGGAGCCGTCACGGTTGAGGCGTAGTCGAGCTCGCCGGTGATTTCCTCCGGCGGGCGCGTGAGTTCGAAGCCGAGGTCGTCGCCGGCCGCGGTAGCGCGTCGTGCATCCGTCACTGCGGCCTCCCGGTCCGGTCACTGCGCCCGGCGAACGGGCTCTCAGCGATAGTAATCGGTACTCGGCACGCTTGCGAAGACGATGATCCAGACGACGATGCTCAGCAGGGAGAGGGCGACGCCGACGATGCCCGTGATCAGGCCGGTGAGCCACAGGGCACGGGCGCGCGGTTCCTTCGTGCGGCCGAGGGCACCGAGCACGATGGCCGCGGCCGGAAGCAGCAGGGTGAGCACCCCGCCGACGAACGGGACAAAGGCGACCGGGAGGCCCAGCAGTCCGACGACACCCGCGACAAGAGAGAGGATGCTGAGCAGCGGCTGGCGGGTCGGAGCCTGTGTCCCCTGGGCG
>NZ_JASJVI010000138.1:0-6287 GCF_035019865.1 Cryobacterium sp. 10I5 | reverse complement strand
TCCGGCGCCTCGTCGGCCTCCTCCCACATGATCCACGGCGGTGTGCGCTACCTCGAGAACGGGGAATTCCGCCTGGTCAAGGAGTCGGTGGAGGAACGCAACAGCCTGCTGAAGATCGCCCCGCACTACGTCAAGCCCCTCAAGACGACCATTCCGATCTACTCCACCTTCTCCGGGGTGATGTCGGCGCCGATGCGCTTTCTCACTCACCGCCAGGGTGCGGCCCAGGAACGTGGCGCCCTGCTGATCAAGATCGGCATGATGCTCTACGACTCCTTCTCCCGCGACGGCGGCACGGTGCCCCGGCACGAGTTCCTCGGCAGGAAGGCATCGCTCAGACTGCTGCCGCGCCTCAACCCGGGCCTCAAGTACACGGCCACCTACTACGACGCCTCGATGCACGACCCCGAGCGCCTCGCGCTCGACGTGCTGGCCGACGGCCTGGCCGCCGGTGCGCACGCGCGCAGCGCCAACTACATCGAGGCCATCGGCATGGATGCCGCGGGCGTGCGTCTTCGGAACGCGGTCACCGGCGCCGAATTCAGCTTCCAGGCCGACATCGTCGTGAACACGTCCGGGCCCTGGACCGACCTGACAAACACGGCCCTCGGCCAGACCAGCACGTACATGGGCGGCACCAAGGGGTCGCACATCGTGCTCGACAACCGGGAGCTTCTCGCGGCCACGGGTGGCCGCGAAATCTTCTTTGAGCACAAGGACGGCCGCATCGTGCTGATCTTCCCGCTTGCGGGCCGGGTGCTGGTCGGCACCACCGACCTCGAACACGATATGACCCAGCCCGCGCGCTGCACTGAGGCCGAGGTCGACTACTTCTTCGATCTCGTCAAGCACGTTTTCCCGGATGTGGCCGTCGACCGCTCAGAGATCGTCTTCCGGTTCGCCGGTGTGCGTCCGCTGCCGCGGCACGATGACGAGGCGCCGGGGTTCGTCTCCCGCGACTACCGCATCGAGTCCCGTCCGCTCGGTGCCCGACCGGGCACCCTGCTCAGCCTCGTCGGCGGCAAGTGGACGACGTTCCGGGCCCTCGCCGAGCACCTGAGCGGTGACATCCTCGCCCTGCTCGGCCGCACCCGGGTCGTGTCGACGGCCGGCATTGCCATCGGCGGCGGTCGCAACTTCCCGTCGACGGATGCCGCGCACCGGGTCTGGATCGCCGCGAACGGCGACGAGGTCGGCGCCTCGAGGGCCGACGAACTGCTGACCCGCTACGGCACCCGCGCGGTCGACGTGATCGACTTCATCACCGCGGAACCGGACGCAGCGCTGGAACACCACGCCGATTACTCCCGTCGCGAGATTGAGTTCCTCGCGGCCACGGAATCTGTGGTGCACCTGACCGACCTCGTGCTGCGACGAACGAGCATGGCCTTCCGTGGTGAGCTCAGCCTGGCGCTGCTCGAAGAACTCGCCGGAGTCCTCGCTCCCGTGCTGGGCTGGGATTCCGCGCGCGGGGCAGCCGAGCTCGACCTCGCCGTCGACGTGCTGCGCGACCGGCATGGTGTCGACCTCACCACGGTCGACGCGGCATCCGCTTCGCGCGCGTAGCCCACGATCTGCACAAACGTGCACGCGTGGATGCACCATTGGCCGCGCTGAGCCGATAGGTTTCTCGAGATTCGTTTTGCAGCCATAACCGGCCCAAACACTGTCTCATCTCCAGCGTCAACAATTCGGCTTCACTGAACAAGGGTGTCAATGTGGACAATCTCGGTATCGTTTTCCTCTCGGAGCTGGTGGGCACGGCCTTGCTGGTCCTCCTTGGTTGTGGGGTGGTGGCCAACGTGGCCTTGGCCAAGAACAAGGGCCTGGGCGGCGGTTTCCTGATGGTGACGGTCGGGTGGGGCCTCGCGGTCTTCTCCGGCGTCATCGTCTCCTACAACTCGGGGGCGCACCTGAACCCCGCCGTGACCCTCGGCCTGGTCGCATCCGGCGCCACTGAATTCGGCTCCGGGGTCCCGGTGAACTTCCTGTCGGTGCTGACCTACATCGGGGCGCAGCTGCTTGGAGCCATCATCGGCGCCGTCTTCTGCTGGCTGGCGTACAAGCAGCACTTCGACCAGGAACCGAACCCGGCGAACAAGCTCGGTGTCTTCTCCACCGGTCCGGCCATCCGTTCGTACGGCTGGAACCTTCTTACCGAGATCATCGGCACGTTCGTGCTGGTGTTCGTGATCATCGCCTTCGGCGGTGGCCGCCAGGGTGTCAACGGCGGGCTTGCCGCGCTCGGCCCGCTCCCGGTCGCCCTGCTCGTCATCGTGATCGGCACCTCCCTCGGCGGGCCGACCGGCTACGCGATCAACCCCGCCCGTGACCTCGGTCCGCGAATCGCGCACTTCATCCTGCCCATCAAGGGCAAGGGTTCCTCGGACTGGTCATACTCGTGGGTCCCCGTTTTCGGCCCCATCATCGGCGGCGTCCTCGCCGGACTCCTGTCCACCGCACTCCTGCCCATCCTGGCCTAACCAGGGAACCAGTGCCGCGGCCTCCGTTGACGGATGCCGCGGCACGTTCGGCTAGCAATTCCCACACCCAACCTGAACCGCACGACTACAAAGGAGTATTCAATGGCCCAGTACATCATTGCGATCGACCAGGGGACGACCAGTTCCCGTGCGATCATCTTCGACAAGGCGGGGTCGATCGTCTCGACCGGCCAGCTCGAGCACGAACAGATCTTCCCCCGCGCCGGCTGGGTCGAGCACGACCCGATGGAGATCTGGAACAACACCCGCGAGGTCATCGGGCAGGCACTGTCCAAGGCGAACCTGACCCGCCACGACATCGACGCCGTCGGCATCACCAACCAGCGCGAGACCGCCGTGGTCTGGGACCGCACCACCGGGCTCCCCGTCTACAACGCGATCGTCTGGCAGGACACCCGCACCCAGCCCATCGTCGACCGCCTCGCCGCCGACGGGGGCGTCGAACGCTTCAAGAAGCAGGTCGGCCTGCCGCTCGCCACGTACTTCTCGGGCACGAAGATCGTCTGGATCCTCGAGAACGTCGAAGGCGCCAGGGCCAAGGCGGATGCCGGCGAGCTGATGTTCGGCACGACGGACTCCTGGGTGCTCTGGAACCTCACCGGCGGCCTCGAGGGCGGCGTGCACGCGACCGACGTCACCAACGCGAGCCGCACGATGTTCATGGACCTCGAAACCCTGCAATGGGACGACGACATCCTCGCCGCCTTCAACGTGCCCCGGTCGATGCTGCCCGAGATCCGCTCCTCCTCCGAGGTCTACGGCATCGCGAGCGAACACAGCCTGCTGCGCGAGACCCCGATTTCGGGCATCCTCGGCGACCAGCAGGCCGCAACGTTCGGCCAGGCCGCGTTCGACCAGGGCGAGGCGAAGAACACCTACGGCACCGGTAACTTCCTGATCTTCAACACCGGCACCGAGATCGTGCACTCCCAGAACGGCCTCCTCACGACCGTGGGCTACAAGCTCGGCGACGGCGAGACGCACTACGCGCTCGAGGGCTCGATCGCCGTCACCGGCGCGCTCGTGCAGTGGCTGCGCGACAACCTCGGCCTTATTGGGTCGGCCTCCGAGATCGAAGCCCTCGCCCTCTCCGTCACGGACAACGGCGGCGCCTACTTCGTTCCCGCGTTCTCCGGCCTGTTCGCGCCTTACTGGCGTGCCGATGCCCGGGGCGCCCTGGTGGGCCTGACTGGCTATGTGAACAAGGGCCACATCGCCAGGGCCGCACTCGAGGCAATCGCGTACCAGTCCCGCGAAGTGCTCGACGCGGTCAACGCCGACTCCGGGGTCCCACTCACCGAGCTCAAGGTCGACGGCGGCGCGGCGGCCAACGACTTGCTGATGCAGTTCCAGGCCGACATCCTCGGCGTGTCCGTGGTGCGCCCGGTGGTCGCCGAGACGACCGCGCTCGGCGCGGCGTATGCGGCCGGCCTCGCGGTCGGCTTCTGGAACGACCTCGACGAACTCCGCGCCAACTGGCAGGAAGACGCCCGCTGGGAGCCGAAGCTCGACGTCGCCGAACGCGACCGGCTGCTCCGCAACTGGAAAAAGGCCATCACCAAGTCCCTCGACTGGGTCGACGAGGACGTCCTCTAGCCCACCCTATTGAGACCTTTCCGGTCGAGAGTGCCCGCCACACCGGCAACTCTCGACCGGAAAAGTCAGTGCGTCCCGTTCCGAATTCAGGAGACTACTTTTCTGTTCAGGTGCCTGGCTTTAGAGTGTTTCGTTGCACCAAGGGAGTTCTGGGTGCCCGATGTCGAGGCTCGGTGGACGTTGGTGGCGGCCGCGCATTGGGATCGGCCTGGGACGCTTTCGGCCAGCTTCGCGCATCGAGTAATAGGGCGCCGGCGGCCTACTTTTCAACGAGCGTCGAATATACAGGAGTTCACGGCGGCGGGCACTCCGACGATTGAGCCTGAATACCCATTCGTCGACGTAGGCGTGTAGATGCTCGCCACGACCGAACCGTGAGTCGTTTCCATCAGCGCCCCTTGACCAGAGAGAACATGTGGTGGAAGCCCGGGAGTACCTCGTGCGCAGGGAGGCCTGAAGCAGGCATGGGAATGCCGGTGTGGTCGTAGCGACCGGGTGTCGCAGCTGGATACGCAGACCAGCCGTCGGTGATCACATGGCTACCTGGTTCGATGTTGGCTTGGAGGAAAGCAGCGAGACTGACGTGGCTGGCGCCCTGAATTACGGGTCTGCGTTCCACCGCGGCGGCGAGCAGAAGCTTTCTGGTCGATCTACCGCCCCGTATGCCCGGCTCGAAGCCATCAAAGATTGACTCGTCGACCTTAACGTCGCCGCGCGACGGATCGCGCTGGACGAACGAACCGTTACGGACATCTTCCGGTCGTAACCGCCACGTTTCCAACGAGAGTTGGTCGGCCGCCATCCGTTGGTGCTTCCATGGTGCGGACAAACGCAGCCATCGGGCCAGCTCAGCGGGAAGGCCGTGCCCAGATTTTTGGACGCGTTTTCGGCTTATTTCACCTGGAATTCCGGGCACGTACCCGCTCACACTTGATATCGATTCTTCCGCTGGAAGGCAAAAAAGCAATCGACCGAAAGTGAGAAACCACCAGGACCATCACACCTGCACCGTGGCGAGCGTTCCGGATCAGTCACCTGTGATTGAGAACCTCAGCATCGAACGAAGTCACGATACTGCCTGTGCTCTGCTAACCAGCATTCCTTGTGGCGACTTCGACACCATCAGTCTCAAGTGCGTCCAGCACACAAGGATCAACGTCCTCATCAGGAAGCCCTACTCGGGCATCCTCGGCCACCTCGCCGAAAGCTATGCCCCCGTTTCCGACCATCGTCTCCGTACTCCGGGCGTCGATGGTCGGCCCGCTGATGGTGCTGCCTGTGCGGTCCAGCCGGAGCCCGGGGCGCGCGGATCTGGCGTTTCGGCCTGGCCTAGTTGGGAACGTCCGGTTCGGCCGCAGCATCGTGCACGTCTTCTACGTACTGGTACGCGATCGGCTCTTCGGTCACATGCCCCAGTTTGAATACCCGGCGGACAATGGCGCCTTCCTCATCCACCTCGAGGGTGACTGTCTGTTGGTAGCCGCCGTCGACGTAGGCCAGTTCTCGTTCCGTGCCGGACGCGATCGGGTTGGCACCATAGAAGATGGCGCGGTAGGTGGACTTCTCGTTCATTGTCTTCCCGTCTGTATCGGTCCGGTCTTGCCGTTCGGGTTGCCCCGCCACGGTCGTCGGCTCGCTGCAGACAGACCAGGACACACCGACATTTTTGCACGGGCACCGCAAGAAAACGCCGAATGAAGCCGAATGACCCCACAACCGCTAGAGCCAAAGCCAGTTGTCTTTTGGACATCTGGTCGCTCTTCCAACACCCGATCACCAATTCGGAGCAGACTCATGGCATGGACTACCTCATTACGCCGAACTGTCCCAAGTGCGACGAGCCTATGCTGGCAGTCGACGATAACTGGTGGTGTGTAGATTGCCCCAAGGCTGTGCGTCCCGACGAATGACTCTTCGGGTGACCAGTAGGACTCAGGTTCCGGACCCGGCGCAGGTGGCGGATTTCCGCCACCTCGAATGTCTTCTACCATGATGTCGCCGCGCACTCCCATAATCGGCGCGATAGCCCTTGTCCTCATCCCTTGCGCGTGAAGCTCGGCAACGAGTTTCTGCAGTGTGTCCCGTTCTAGCCGCATCGGGGGATCCCTACGATGCTCCTATTGTTGTCAAGCGCTGACTTTGGGTTGTTCACTGAGCCATGTGCGGTAGCGCTCAGAAAGGACTCGA
>NZ_JASJVI010000137.1:0-6530 GCF_035019865.1 Cryobacterium sp. 10I5 | reverse complement strand
CCCCCCCCCCCCCCCCCCCCCCCCCCCCCCCCCCCCGCCCCCCCCCGCCTTTCGTCCGTCACGATGAAAACGTTTCCAACCAATGTTGCAATCAGCCGAGAAAATGTGATGAATGCGCTTTCAATGCTGGCAGACTGGTAGGTAACACGAGTGTCACGATAGGCGCGACACCAGGAAAGGTATCTCATGACAACCGCTACGACAACGGCTGCCCAGCCCCTGATCGCCGGTTCCGGCCAGGCGCGTATTCTTCGGATTATCGGCCTCCTCGGCATTGTCGGCGGCCTCGTTATGCTCCTCGTCGGCGGCGTCGTCTGGGGCACCGTCAGCAGCCAGCTGGCCGGCGAGAAGATTACGGTCGCGGCCGACGCATCGTTCCTCGCCGGATCGACCGTCGACAACCCCCTCTCCGCCCTCGCGCAGGCGAACATCATTAACCACCACGCCATGGAAGCCTCAGGCGGCAAGACGTACGCCGAGCTCGCCCAGGACGACAAGGTCCGCCCGACGGTCATGACCGCGTCGCTGCTTCGCGCCTCGCTCTTCACCTCGATCGTCGCTTTCGGCGTCTCGTTCTTCGCCATGGGCCTCGGCATCCTCATCGGACTGTTCGGCTGGGCGATCTTCGTCCTCACGCCGCACGCTTCGAAGAAGACCGCGGTTCGCGCAGTCGCCTGATCGATTCGGCAGTGTCGAACGGGCCTCGCGGCAGTCGCGGGGCCCGTTTTCCGTGCCCGGCGCGTCCAGCGACCCGGCCGGCATGCAGCGTTCACCCCCGCGGGCACCGTCGTTACGCAGCCGAAACACGGTTACCCCTACTATGGGGCTAACGGACGATCTTGCCGCCCCGAGGGGCGGCCATCGGGAACCACGTCCGCGGAATACTGGGGGACCAGCATGAGAGCTCGCGACAGCTATGCCACGAGGCGGATTTCCCCAACGACGCCGGTACGACCGCGGCGCCGAGGCGCAACGGGACGCCTGATCGCGTTCGTCGCCGCCGCCCTGCTTGTGACGGGCGGCCTCGTTGCGGCCACTCCGCAGCCGGCGGCATTTGCGGCATCCCCCGTCAGCGCTTCGTCCGGCTGGCTGCACACCGCAGGCGGCTCGATCCAGAACTCCGCAAACCAGACCGATGTCGTCAAGGCCATCTCCTGGTTCGGAATGGAGACGAGCAATTGCGCTCCGCACGGACTCTGGACGATCGGCCTCGACGCCGGCCTCGCGCAGATCAAGTCGCTCGGATTCAACACCCTGCGGCTGCCGTTCTCGAACGAGTGCCTCGGCGGGGCCCCGAGCAATTCGATCAACTATGCGGTGAACCCGACCCTCGCCGGGCTGACCCCGCAGCAGCTGATGGACACGGTCGTAGTCCGGGCGAAGGTCGTCGGACTCAATGTCATCCTCGACCGGCACCGCCCGGATTCCGGAGGTCAATCGGAACTCTGGTACACGGCGCAGTACAGTGAGGCCACGTGGATCAGTGACTGGCAGGCACTCGCCGCCCGGTACAAGAACGATCCGACCGTGATCGGCTTCGACCTGCACAACGAACCGCACGGACAGGCCTGCTGGGGCTGCGGAAACCCCGCGATCGACTGGCAGGCCGCCGCGACCCGCGCTGGCAACGCCGTGCTCGCTGTGAACCCCAGGCTGCTGATCCTCGTCGAAGGCATCGAGAACCAGGCCAGCGGTGGATCCACCTGGTGGGGCGGCGGCCTGAGTGGCGTCAAGGCCAAGCCTGTCGTGCTCTCCGTGGCGAACCGGGTGGTGTACTCGCCCCACGACTACCCGGCGACGGTCTACGCGCAGAAGTGGTTCACCGCGGCCAACTACCCCGACAACCTGGCCGCGGTCTGGGACCAGAACTGGGGCTACATCAGCAAGACCGGGATCGCACCGGTACTGCTCGGCGAGTTCGGCACCAAGCTCGTGACCGACTCCGACCAGAAGTGGCTTGCCAAGCTCGTGCCCTACCTCGCGAGCACCGGCATGAGCTTCGCGTACTGGTCGTTCAACCCGAACAGCGGAGACACCGGCGGCATCGTGAAGGACGACTGGGTGACCCCCGAGGCCGCCAAGCTCACGGCCCTCGCCCCGCTGCTCGGCGCAGGGACTCCGATCGTCATTCCGCCGACGCCGACTGCTACACCGACACCGACACCGACGCCGACACCGACACCGACACCGAAGCCGACTGCGACGCCGACGCCGACACCGACACCGACGCCGACGGCGACGCCCGTCCCCGGCTCTGCCTCGATCACCACGACGTGGAACCTGCAGAGCGCCTGGGGCACCGGCTACGTCGCCGACTTCCAGGTGAAGAGTGCGACCGGTGCCAAGGCCTGGAGTGTCACCTGGTCCGATCCGACCGTGACCGCGGTGACCAACGCGTGGGGCATGACGTGCACCGTCAAGGTCAGGACCTCGGTCACGTGCACCGGAGCGGGATGGGCGAGCACGATTTCCCCGGGGCAGAGCGTCTGGGTGGGCCTTCAGGTCGAAGCGACCAGGGCCCCGGCTGCACCGACATTGACCCTCACCTCCAGGTAGGCCTCGAGCTGCCAGACTCCGTGCACCGGACCGGGACCGCGGCGATCCGCGACAACGCGGCATCCGTCGCCCTGACCTGATCGCTCAGATAACGATCGTGAGACGCCCCTAGCAATTCTGACGACCCCGGAGTTCCATGAACCCAGATGGGGGGTTCAGATGCGGACGACGGAATTCCAGGAGCGGCGCACGCCCGGCGGCGTCATGGGCGGGCTGGTCGGGCTCGTGGCCATGAGCGCGGTCGCGGGACTTCTGGTCGCCGCGTCGGTGACGCCTGTCGTCGCGCTGTCGGGACTCGCCGTCACGGACACGATCAACACCTTCGAAAGCCTTCCGGAATACCTCTCGATCGACCGTCTCTCCCAGAAGAGCAATATCTACGCGATGCAGGGCGACGGCTCTCCCCGCCTGCTCGCCTCCTTCTACGACCAGAACCGGATCGAGGTCGGCTCGGACGCGATCAGTCCCTTCGTGACAGACGCCGCGATCTCGAGTGAGGACCCGCGTTTCTATGCACACGGCGGGATCGACCTGCAGGGCACGATCCGTGCAGGGCTCAGTGTGAGCCTTGGCGGGGCAACCCAGGGCGGGTCGTCCATCACCCAGCAATATGTCAAGAACGTGCTCGTTCAGAAGTGCGAGGTGCTCCCTGATCCCGCGGGGCGTGACTCCTGCTACGCAGCGGCCACCCGCACGAGCGCCGAGCGCAAGGTCAAGGAGATGCGGCTCGCGATCGGCGTCGAAAAGAAGTATTCCAAAAAGGACATCCTTCGCCAGTACCTCAATATCACGGGTTTCGGAGGAACGGTCTACGGAATCGAGGCGGCCGCCGAATATTACTTCAACACGACGGCTGCGGCCGTGAGCCTGCCACAGGCCGCGAGCCTCGTCGCCATCATCAACAACCCGGTCAAGTTCCAGCTCGACGACCCGAACAGCGCCACCAACGGTGCGGCGAACGGCTACGCGGCGAACCGGGAACGCCGGGACTATATCCTCGGGACGATGCTGAAGTACGGCACGATCGGTCCGGCCGACTACGCGGCGGCGGTTGCGGCACCGGTCGAACCCAGCATCCAGGAACCCAGTACCGGCTGCCAGACCGCGGGCGGCAGTGCCTATTTCTGCGACTACGTGACGCACGTGCTTCGGAATGACCCAGCGTTCGGGGCGGATGCCGACACCCGGCTACTCAACTTCCGGCGGGGCGGCTACAACGTCTACACGACCATCGACCTGGACCTCCAGATCGCCGCGGAGACCACGATGAAGCAGAATGTGCCGATGACCTTCCCCGGCTGGGATGTCGGCGCCGTCATCTCCAGCGTGCAGGTCGGCACCGGTCGGGTGCTCGCGATGGTGCAGAACAAGGACTACAGCCAGGATCCCGTCGTCGAAGCCACCGGCGCGAACTACACGAGCATCAACTTCAACACCGACTATGCCGACGGCGGTTCGAGCGGCTTCCAGCCCGGATCCGGGTACAAGGTGTTCACCCTCGCCGAATGGCTCAAGGAAGGCCACGCCCTCTATGAACGCGTGGACTCCCGCCGAAAGGCCAATTGGGGGACCTTTCAGGACAGCTGCCTCGGCCCCCAGAACTACGACAAAGAGAAGTGGAACCCGAAGAACGACGCGAACGAGAGCGGTGCCCACTACAGCGCCCTCGAGGCGACCGTGGGCTCGATCAACACGGGGTACATCGGGATGGCCAAGAAGCTGGACCTGTGCGGAATCCGCAAGACCGCGGAGGCGTTCCGGATGCACCGTGCCGATGAGACTCCACTCCTGGAGAGCGCATCCTCGGTGATCGGCACGAACGAGATCGCGCCGTTGAGCATGGCCGTCGCATTCGCGGGAATCGCGAACAAGGGAGTGACCTGCAGCCCCATCGTGATCGACCGGATCGTCGGCCCGACCGGTCAGGACGTTCCCGTCCCGAGCAGCGAGTGCGCCGCCTCCGTCGACCCCACGGTCGCTGCGGGCATGGCCTATGCCATGCGCAAAGTGATGACGAACGGGACCGGGCAGCAGTCGAACCGGGGCATGGTGCCGCAGGTACCCGTGATCGGCAAGACCGGCACGACGGATGGCAACAAGGACACCTGGATGACCGGAGCGAGCACGAAGGTCGCAACGGTCGTCGCGGTAGTCAGCCTCACGGGTGACGCGAACCAACGGACGACCTACTTCGACAGCGGCCAGGCCGCGACCGCCCGGCACCGGATGTGGCCTGCGGTGATGTCGGTGGCGAATGCGAAGTACGGTGGGGACGCCTTCATCGAGGCCAATCCGTCACCGACGCCGACGCCGAAACCGGCGGCACCACGCACGGCACCGACGCCGACGCCCTCGTCAACGCCGCGCTGACCGTTTTTCTTCCTGAGAGTTCCTGAGAGATTCTCACCTCGGAATTTGTTCTGAATTCCCCGTAATCACGGCGTTCTCTCAGTATTTTAATTTGTCAAGCCCCTAGCGCAGCTTTCAAACTGGGGGTATTTTCCCGAGTCCTGTACCCCGAATGGGTTGCAGTCAACCCATCGAAAATGCGTGTCGTAGGTTCTGTGGATGGATTTGTGATCGGCGCGTTCCGGTCATCTGAAAGGCAAAAAACTCCATGCAACAGCTCTTTCGTCGCGCCGAGAAGTTCTCGCCGCGTAGCACAACCGCGCGTCGCAAACTCGCAGGCGGCGTCGTCGCCGCAACGGCGGCCCTGTGCATCGTCGTCGGCACAACAGCCTCGTGCGCGTTCGCGTCCGGGGACCATTCGCCGGCATCCTCCGGTTCGTCGTCCGTAAGCGCACAGTCAGGCTGGCTCGCCGTCACCGGGGTCTGGTCGCACCGCAAGAACCACCACCAGCCTACGCCGACACCTACGCCTACGCCGACTCCGACTCCTACGCCGACGCCGACGCCTACGCCGACGCCGACGCCCACGCCTACGCCTACGCCTACGCCTACTCCGACTCCGACGCCTACCCCGACTCCGACGCCGACTCCGACGCCTACCCCGACGCCGACTCCAACTCCGACGCCTACCCCGACGCCGACGCCGACGCCGACTCCGACGCCGACGCCGACACCAACCCCGACGCCTACTCCGACGCCGCCGCCCGTCGCCATCGGAACGTCCCCGCTGCACACCAACATCGTGTCGACGACCTTCTGGGTCGGCGAGATCTTCAACGCGAACCTCAGCGACGGCAGCCAGGTCTGCAGCACCTATGACAGCAAATGGGCGCTTCACCACACCGGCGTTCAGCTCGGGTCCTCCACGGACACGGGCTGCGGCGGCTCACCCGTCGGAGGATGCGATGGCCCGTCCAGCGGCGCGACCGCTGCGACCTTCACCTGCACGACAGAGAAGCGCACCGCTGCCAACGGCTACTTCCCGACCAGCCAGCCAAAGCCGCTCGAGAACCCGTTCTATCTGGATCTTCCTTACGACGACATCAACGACGCGTCGGCGTTCGCTAACCGTGACACCGTCGTACCGTGGGCGAACGTGGCCCCGTACAGCGCTCACCATGGTGACTCGAACTACTCGTACATGAAGAACCACTGGGTCCAGCTCACCGGCCCGAACGGCCAGACGTGCTACGGCCAGGTTGAGGACGCGGGCCCCTCGAGTGGTTCGCTGTACCACGACGCGGCCTACGTGTTCGGAAGTAACAACGCCCGTCCGGTGAACAAGCAGTTCAGCGGCGACCCGAGCCAGGGTGCAGGCACCGACGTGTCGCCGGCCCTCAACGGATGCCTCGGCTTCTCGGACCTCGATGGTGACAACGACCACGTCAGCTGGCGTTTCGTGGACCGGTCGGCAGTTCCGGCCGGCCCGTGGCTGACCGTCGAGACGACCAGCCAGGTGAACCAGTAGTCGCCGCATAGTCGGGAGGCCGTCCGGATCTACCGCCGGACGGCCCATATAAGGATCCACCGGATGCCCGGTGCCGCGTCTGCGGCCCCGGGCCTCC
>NZ_JASJVI010000136.1:0-6675 GCF_035019865.1 Cryobacterium sp. 10I5 | reverse complement strand
GCCCCCACAGATTAGCGTGCCTGCGACGGCACGCTAACCTGTGGGGGCAGTCCACATCTAGCGAGGGGCAACGATGTCAGACCCGGCCGGCGGCGATTCAGCCGCACCCGATCCATTCGCACAGTACGCGGGGCCGGTGCTCTGGCCCGGTGCGCTCCGTGACCTGACCGACACGACCCTGTGCCCGGCCTGCCAGACCCCGCTCGCGCCCTACGGGTGCCCGTCGTGCGGGCTCGACCTGCGGCATCCGGTCGCCGCCGAGCTTCTGGCCGTGTCAACGGATGCCGCGACACTGCTCGACCGGCGCGTCGCGCTGATCGGGCGCCTGCGTTTCGACGCCGCCCGGGCCCGCGCAGCCGCGCAACAGGTGCAGCGAACGCCGACCACGCCGGCTCCGGCGCCTCCCCTGTCCTGGCTCCCCCAACCGCCGGTGACTACTCCCCTCGTGGTCCCGATCGAGGCCTGGCCTTCGACCGCGACATCGGTCCCGGTTCCACCCAAGCACGAGACGCCGACGCCCTCCCAGACCACGACCGCGCTGTCCACGCCGCCGCGCCAGTCTCTGCCCAGCCAGACGCCGCCGCGGCAGGAACCCCCGCGGCCGGCACCGGCGCCGCGAGACCCTTCGCTCCCGCCGAAACGGTCGAGCGTGCAGATCCTGCTGCTCCTGGTGGGAGTCACGCTCGTGTCCGTCGCCGCGATCTTCTTCCTCACGGTGGCGTGGATCTTCGCCGGGCTCCTCGTGCGCTCCCTCATCGTCGGTGCATTCACGGCAGCGGCGCTGGTCACAGCCGCGGTGCTCAAGCGGCGCGGCCTCGGGGTGACGGCGGAGGGCATCGGCGCGCTCGCGGTCGTGCTCGTTCTGCTCGACGCCTGGTCCCTCCGTCAGAACGACCTCTTCGGGCTCGGCGCGAGTGCGGCGGACGGCTACTGGGGGGTCACGTTCCTCGTGTGCACCGGGCTGTTCCTCGGCTGGCACGCCGTGTCCGGGCTGCGGGTCGCGAGCGTCGCCGGCTTCGCGGCCGCCGCGCCGGGTCTCGGCCTGCTCGTCTCCGCCGCGGCGGTCGGCCAGGACGGAGTGACCCGGGTCTACCTCGCGTTCCTCGGGGCATCCGTCGGCGCGCTCATCCACCGCTTCACGCGGGCGTCGCCGTCGAACGGCACCGCTGCGCAGGTCGGCCGCTTGCCCGGTGCCGACCGGGCGCCCGAGCGGGCGATCGTGTTCGGTTTCGCCGTCCTGTCCTTGCTCGGCGCCCTCGCAACGGCCCCCTTCGTCGACACCAGCGGCGAGTTCTCCCCCCTCTGGCTGCTCGGCGCGGTCGCACTCGTCGCCGCCGTGCACGCCGTCACAATTCTCGGTGTGCGCCCGGCGCCTCCGGCCACGGCCGGCCCCGGCGCCGCTTCGCTCGTCTTCGCGTGCTTCTGCTCGGCAGTCGCGGCACTCGCGCTCTCCCTGATCGCCCTGATCATCGCGATCCGCACGACCAGCATCCCGCTGCTCGTCACCGTACCCCTGCTGATTGCGCTCGCCCTCGCGCTCGGCCTGGAGTTCCTCTCCAACCGCACTGCCGGTGCCCGGCGCACCGCCGAGCGCGTCGCCGCCCTGACCGCGGCACTCGCCGCGGGCTATTTCGCCCTCGCGACGGCCTCCAACGCCGCGTGGCCACTCGGCGTCGCGCTCGTGCGTGGCCTGACCGTTTTCGCGAGCGACCCGGGCACGCCCGTCAACCCGCTGCTCCCCTGGATCGACGAGCTGGACAACCCGGTCGGCCCGAACAGCCTCTGGGCGCTCTGCGCTCTCGTCGCCGCCGGCGCCCTCACCGCCGTCATCTGGCGAGCCGGACGGCTGCTGCGCGCCCGCGCGAGCCTGGTCGCGGCGTTGTTCGCTGCGACTCTCGTACTCGCGGTCCCGTTCGCGGCGCCAGTCGCGGGCCTGTTGTGGCTTGTCCCCGTGCTCTTCGCACTGCTCGGCGCCGGCGCCCTGCTCGCACTCTTCGCGCACCAGCGCGGCCGCCTGCCGCTCGGGCCCCTCCGTCCCATCGTGCTCGCGCTTGTGATCGTGAGTGTCTCCCTCGGTTTCCTGGTCGGCTGGGCGCGCTCGGATACCTGGTGGATCGGCACGGCCGCCGGCATCCTCGCGCTCATCTTCGCCCGCGGTCTGCTCGGTACTGCCCCGGATGACCACGACGCGCGCGGCGGACGAGCACAGGGACGCGGCGCTCTGCTCGCGGGCGCGCTCCTGCTGATCCTCCTCGCCGCCGTCGTCGCACCGTGGGCGCTCACCCTCGGCGCCCGACCATCGGCATCGGTGCTGCTCGTCGACCAGCTGCGCGGCCTCACCCTCGCGACGGCGCTCCTCCAACTCTTCTTCGCCGTGCCGCTGCCCCGCTGGGTGCAGCCCACCGAGCGCCGCTGGGCATTCCGGACCCTGCTCGCCCCCACGATCCTGGCCTTCGCCCTGCCCGTCGGGAGCCTCGCCGCGGCCCTCGACCCCGCCGGTCGCGCCGTCCTGCTGCAGCCCGAACCGGCCGCGGGCATCATCCACACTGCGGCGCTGCTGACCGCCGCCGTGCTCTGGCTCGCCCTCCGCGGCAACCGCGCCGCCGCGCCGGCCGAGCGCCTCACCGCGCTCGTCGCGATCGCCCCGGTGCTGTTCCTGCTGTTCGGCGCCGTGCTCCGGGCAGCGGATGCCCCCGCCACCGTCGCCGACATCGCCGCGCCGGCCGCCGCCATCCTCTGCTGCGCCCTTGGCCTCACGCTCGGCTCGCTCGCGCTCCGCACGCCGCCAGGGACGGTATCCCGCGCCCCCACCGATCGGCTCGCCCTCGAGGTCGGCGCACTGCTCGTGCTCGGCCCGGCAACAATCGTCGCGGTATCCACGGGCCGCCCGCTCGGCTGGGTCGCGCTGCTCCTCGGCGGCCTCGCCGCGCTCCTGGCCGCGATCGCTCCCGACGGGCTCTTCGGCTCGCACTCCCCGCGGCGCCACCTCGGCTGGGTCGCCCTCTGCCTCGGAATCGCGGGGCTCTGGCTCGGCCTCTCCCGGTCGGGCACCGAAGCCCTTGAGCCATACGTGCTGCCCGTCGCGGCGGTCCTGCTCGTGCTGGCCGCGCTCATCCGCCGCTTCGGACAGGTCGACCGCCGGACGGCCGGAAGCCCCGTCGCCGGTTGGCTCACCCTCGCCGGGCTGCTCGTCGCGCTCGTTCCCCTCGCGCTTGTCTCCGGGACCGGCACGCTCGCGCGCCCGCTCGCGGTCGCCGGCGTCTCGGCGGTGCTGCTCCTCGCGGGCTGCGCCCTGCGCTGGACCCCGCCGCGCTCCGGGTACCTCGCCGCGGCCGCGGCGAGCGGCGCCCTCGGGCTGCTCGTGACGAGCGGTGGCCGGATCGTGTCACTACTCCGCTCCACCGAGGACGCAGGGCTCCTCATTGAGGCCTGGCTCCTGCCGGCGCTGCTGGTTCTCGTGGTCGCCGGCATCCTCAGCGCACGCTCCGGGCGACGGATGCTCCGGGAGGCCTCGCGGGCCGGGGACACCCCCATAAACGCCCGGCTCGCCGTGCGCACCGGATACGGCCTGCTCACGGTCGCCGTCACCTTCGGCTCCGTCGCCGAGGTCCTCAGCCTCGCCGCAGCGGCCCCCGACGAGACCCCGCTCGCCGCACCGCGCGTCGTGCTGCTCGCCCTCGCCTGCGCTGCGGCGCACGTCGGGCTGATCCGATGGGACCGTACCCCCGAGGGCCGCTCCCTCGCCTGGGTGACCCTCGGCGGCGCGGGCGTCGCACTGTTCGGCGGGTACCTGCACGGCGTCCCGGTTCCGCTCGAGATTGTGACGGTTCCGGTCGGACTCGCGATCGTCGCCGGGCGCCTCCTCGCCGCCGGCCTGTTCCGCAGCCCCGTCCCGGCCACGGCCGCGGACCCGGGCGCGGCCCGGTCGACCCGGTTCTGGATCCAGGCCGGCCTCCTGCTCGCCGTGCTCCCGAGCGCCATCATCCTGCCCACACCGGACGGGTTCCTACTCCGCCCGATCCTCGTGCTCGCCTTCGGCGGCGCGCTCGCGATCGCCGGCGCCGCGTTCACCGCGGTACCGGCGTGGCGTCCGCTGGCCTGGCCGGCCGTCTCCGCCGGACTCGTCGCCGTGCTGCTCACCGCCCTGAACCGGGTGAGCCCCCTCCTCGACACCGTCCCGTCCGGGCCGGATTCCCGGCTCGAGGGCTGGCTGCTGCCCGCGGCCGCACTCATGGCCGCGACCGGACTCACCCTCGTGGCCGCGGCCCGCCGTGGCACCGTCGCCGGTCTCGCCGCGGCGGTCGGCGACCACCCGCAGGCCGGCCCGGTCGACGGCGACGCGCGCGACGGCATCCGCTTCACCGATGCGGCCCCCGGCCCGACGTGGACCAGTCCGCAGCAGCTGGCGGCGACGGATGCCGCGACGTCGGCTCTCGGCTACGGTCTCGTCGTCCTGGCGATGGCCGGCGTGCTCGGGGCCGAAGTCGCCGCACTCGGCTACGAGCCGCTCGCGACGATCCGCGTGGTGCTGCTCGCCTGGACGTTCTCCGCCGTGCACCTCGCGGTGTTCCTCCAGGTCGACCCGAGCCGATCAGGTCGCTGGGTCGCCTGGCTGGCCATCGCCGCCGGCGGAATCGCGGTGCTCGCCGGCTACGGCCACGGCGTGCCGCACCCGATCGAGATCGTGAGCGTGCCGCTCGCTCTCGCGCTCGTCACGAGCGGCTGGCTGCACCTCGAGGCGACACCATCGGCGCGCAGCTGGCCCTGGCTTGCGCCGGGACTGCTCGTGCTGCTCGGTCCGTCGCTGCTGCTCGACGTGACCGAGAGCCCGCTCTGGCGGGTCGTCGGGCTCGGCGTGCTCGCACTCGGCGTACTGCTGGCCGGCCTGCGGCAGCGGCTGCAGGCGCCGTTCGTTCTCGGCGCCGTGGTGCTGCTCGTGCACGGTCTCGCCCAGCTGTGGCCGTGGATCGCGCTCGCCTACGAGGCCGTCGCCTGGTGGCTGTGGCTCGGCATCGGAGGCACCCTGCTGATCGTGCTCGCGGCCCGCTACGAGCAGCGGATCCGTGCTCTCAAGCAGATCGCGCTCGGCATCTCCTCGCTCCGCTGACGGGTCAGCGCAGCGGCACCTTCACGTCGATGCCGCCCTCTTCCGTGATCCGGTCGCGCACCCGCACGAGGCTCGGCGCGGGCACGAACCCGCCCGCGAACAACGCCTCACCCTGCCGGAACCGCGGAGACTGCGCCAGCAGCGCGGCCGGGGCGTAGCCGAACAGCGCCGCGAGCTCGGCGAGGTCGGCGGGCGAGCTCATCTTCATCAGGGCGAGGTTGTCGCACTGCGAGATGATCCCGGGGTGGATCTTCGACGGACGCTGCGTCGAGAGCAACAGCCACAGCCCGAACTTGCGCCCTTCGGCGGCGATCTGGATGATCTGTTCCCGCAGCGCGGTGTGCAGCGGTCCGTTCTGGTCCGGGGAGCACAGGTTGTGCGCCTCGTCGATGACGAGCAGCACCGGCCGGCGCTCCTCCCGGTGCGCCCACAGGTTCTCGAGCACCGAGAGCGCCGTCACGAGCGGCTCGTCCGCGTGCTCGAACCCGCCGAGGTCCAGCACGGTCGCGTGCGGTCGGGCGTCGATGATCTCGGTCGCCGCGGGCTCGTCGAAGGCGTAGATGTTCCAGTCGAGCACCCCGAGGTTCTCGATGCGCAGGGCGAGCGCCTGGTGCGCGGGATCCGGCGATTCCCGCAGCCGTGCCAGGAGTGCACCCGGGTCGTTCTCCGCCTCGAACGCGTTGAGGTGGAGCACGCTGTTGTACTCGGCGCGGTCGCGCAGCGGGTCGAGCCGGAGCATCGCGGCCTTGACCGGCAACGGCAAGGACCGGAACCGCACCCGAAGGTGCTCGCCGGGCCCGCTGCCGGGGCGCAACACCCGGATGTCCCGGTTCCGCAGCGCGTCCGCTTCCCCGGGCGCGGCATCCGCCCGCACCTCGCCGAGGCGCACGAAGTCGGCGTTCGGGTCGAAGATCACGATCGGCAGCTCGGTGTGGGCGAGCAACTGCTCGATCAGCACCCCGAGGGCGTAGGTCTTGCCCGACCCGCTCTGACCGCACCAGAAGGTGTGCCGGTTGAACCGGTGCGGCAGCAGGCGGGCCGGCACTCCGGGCGAGGCGAGCAGGGCACCGACCGTGAGAGTGGCACCGGATGCCTCGTGCAGCAGTTCGACGAGGTCCGGTCCCGCGGTGCTCACGCTCGCCCTCGTGAATGCGGTCGCGCCGCGCGGGTCGAGCCGGCCCCCGGCGTCGACGACCCCGAGGATCCAGCCGGTGCCGGTGAACCCGCCGTCGGACGCGGTGAGGACATCCACCTGGCCGAGGAAGACGCGCCCGGACGGATCATCGAGCTCGACGTACTGGCCGGGCAGGAGCGGGGAGTCCTGGCCGCACTGCAGCCGGAATTCGCGCCCGTCGACCGAGGAGGCGGTGTCGGAAGCGGCATCGGCGGCATCGGGAGTAGCGGCAGCGGGAGTAGCGGCAGCGGTCGGCGCGGTATTGGTGTCCGTCATGGCGCAGCCCATCGTCGTGAATGAGGAATGTCCCCGTGAATCTAGCGCGATCGGGGGGCGCGAGGCTTCGCCACCGCTACCGTTTCGGCAGGCCGCGCCCGCCGTTTCGGGCGCGGCC
>NZ_JASJVI010000135.1:0-6711 GCF_035019865.1 Cryobacterium sp. 10I5 | reverse complement strand
TCAACGAACCCGAGAAAGCAGGAACGAACTCAATGACCGCCTAGAGAATATGACTCATACAGGTTGACATCTTCCGCACCGGCACGACCCAGTCACGACCAGGTGCCACTTCTTGGTCATCTCAAGGACGGGGATTCCGCGAAAGCTGTGTTCGGCGTGTACAACGCTCTCGCGGTGATGGCCTATCTGCTCAGATCGATCGAACCGGACAGTGGCTGGCCCGCCAGGGCCGTGGAGCTCCTAAACTCTTTTCCCGAATCTGGCTGTGTGACGATCGAATCGATGGGCGTCCCGGATGCCTGGCCGACGCTTGAGCTCTGGCGCGCCTGATAGGCGGCACGCCCGGCATTGAATCGATGCACGTGAGCTTGCCAAAGGCAACCGGAGCGCTTCATCTCGGTTGAAGTTATCAGGGGAGTCCTGATCGTCGGAGATGTGGTTACCGGGACTCTGCGCTGAGCCGGTTCAAAGGGGCGTCCCGGCGTGTGTATCGCGGCGAAGGGGCCTCCTCATCGTGTCTCAACGATGAGGTTCGTCGATGCTGAAAGCTGAAACGGATTCGCGGTCGAATCGGATTAGGTGGGCGTCGATGGCGAAGATTTTGAGCTTGTCGGTTGTGGTGCGTAGCTTGTTGAGCGCGTCGCTGTCGATGTTTAGTGCTGCGCATATTTCGGCCGGTGTCATCAGGGGTGAGATAGGTGCGGGCTTGATCACGCGTTCTCCTCCGTCGGCATCGGCGTGAGTGCCGCAGTGTGGGCTGTGGCGATGGCGGTGATTTTGTCGGGTCTGAACCCTGTCCAGTGTTCGGTGCCAACGGTCACGACGGGTGCGTTTCGGTAGCCGAGTTGTGTGACCACGTCGGCGGCGACCTGGTCGTGGGTGAGGTCGATGGTCTCGTAGTCCAGGCCGACGTTGTCGAGTGCTCGTTTGGTCAGGGTGCAGTGGATGCAGTTCGGCAGTGTGTATACCGTGAGTGGTTCTGGCATCGGTGGGTCCTCTTTCTCTTATCTCCCATTGTCTTTTGGCGAAGACCTTGAGACAGCGCCAGGGGTGAATGTGCAAGGGGCCGTGGAATACCGTAGCGCAGCGAGGATATGCCGCGAAAGCCCTTGCGCAGGGGGGAATGGTGCGTACGATCAGATCGTAAAAGGCAACGGAGTTGTCGCAAAGAAGCCTCGTCGACCAGCGGTCGACGAGGCTTCTTTGATCAGTTCAGAGCCGAAGGCTACCTCTCAGTCTTGGGCGTGGATGCGGCGGCCGTGGTGCGTGGTCTGCGGGTCCGCGGCGTGTTCTTGAGTATTTGCGGGTCTGGGGGCCAGCGAATATTGCCTTCGGGGGCCATCGATATTGCCGCTGGGTGCCACCCAGCCGCGCAGCCGGGGGCCACTGGCGCCCCCGACCGCGCGAGCCTCAGGCCGTGGCGTGACCGGCGGTGTGTTCTCGCATGTTGTGGCCGCCGGTCTCGACCCAGATGGTGTTGTGCACGATGCGGTCCATGATCGCGTCCGCGTGAACCCCGGAGCCAAGGCGCTGGTGCCAGTCCTTTTGGGCGTATTAAGTGCAGAACACTGTTGATGCCTGATCGTAGCGGCGCTCGAGGAGTTCCAACAGCATGCTCCTGGTGCTCTCGTCGGGCTCGTCGAGGAGCCATTCATCGATCACCAGGAGCGTGAATGCGGCGTACTTGTTCAAGAACTTCGTCGTGCCGGAGGGTTTATCGCGGGCCAGCTGCCAGGCCTCTTCGAGCTCCGGCATTCGAATGTAGTGTGCTCGCACCCGGTGCCGGCACGCGGCTTTCGCCAACGCGCAGCCTAGATATGATTTCCCCGACCCGGTGAATCCCTGGAACACAACGTTCTGTTGCCGGTCGATGAAAGGGCCGGGGCAGTCTGCTCTTCTTCTGCCTCCCGGCCGCGTCATATGTCCACGTGGTGGCGGCGGTGTCGGGGGCGGTGCTGTTGAGTTGGTTGTAGGCGTTGTAGCTGTCGTCGATGGGTGCCGCGCGGAACTTGGGGTGGGTGAGGCTTGGGTATGGTGAACTTCGCTCCAAGCGAAAACGAATCTTCAGAGATCAGGAGTCAACCAAACCGGGGGCCGTTCCAGCCGACAGAATGCTACGGTCAGGTCAGGATCACTTGATCATTGACGAGACGGCGTTTCTGCGTCAGTCGCACGGGCACATCCGGTGCAAGCCGGTGTCGCAAAGGCACGGGACCCCTTGGGTTAGCCGGCCTATCAACAGACAGGACCGACGCTCAATGGGCGTTTTGCGAAAATCAGTAGACCGGGTGAACGTCCGTGGCCTCTTGAGGCCGTCTGACGGGACTGTCCAAAGCACACGGTGGTACTTTGCCGCCCTGGCGATGGCGTCTCTGATCGTGTCCGTGCCTGCTGCGTTTTTCGAAGCGACCGGCGGCGTGATAGTGCTGATGCTTTTGGGGTCAACGGTAACGTTGCTGTCATCGTGCGTTCACGTCCTCCTGAGTCGGCAGGTACCACTGTGGCTGGACGTATTGGACACGGTTGCGATTGTTGTTCTCGGGCTCGCCAGTCCGTCCACGACGACGGTGATCGCCTACGTGCTCACCGCGATCTGGTTTCGAGCCTTCTACGGATCGATCTGGCGTTCTCTGCTGCGATGTGTCCTCGGGATGGCAGCGCTCTCTGCGACAGTGCCGTTGTGGTCGTTGATTCCGACCCACTCGGTGCCACCGACAACGACGGGCTTATACGAGTCGTTCCCGCTGATATTCATCGCCGTTTTCATCGCCCGCCAAATGGGCGGTGGCCTGCTGGCGCGAGAGCAGGCCACTCGGCGCGATACCGTGTTGGCCGCCACCGGCTCGCAATTGTTGGGCCTCACTGACGAGACCTTGATCAGGGCTCTCGCTTGGGCGGCTTGTGCTGAGATTTGTGATGCCACTCCAGGTTTGCGCCTGCTCAAACTGGTGCGCGATGGCGCCGAGTTGAGGGTTCAAGGAGTTGCCGGCAGCTTCCTTAGTGTTCCGGGAGCGTTTCCTGGGACCGTCGTCTCGTCCACAACGGATCCAGGGGATGCGCGGGTCCTTCAGCCGGGACCGCTGGATGACGCCGTCGGCGTCGACCTCGCCTGGTCGTGCGTTAGTTTGCGGGGATTGCACGAAAACGCCTGGATGCTGGTAGGTGCGCCGAAGAAGATCCCCTCAGATGCGTTGTTGTCTGTGCGTGATTTGGTCAACCAGGTGGCTCTGGCCCTCCGCAATAGTGACGTGCATCAACAACTCACGTTACAAGCCCAATATGATTCGTTGACTGGGCTGGACAACCGGGCTTCCTTCACCGCGAAGCTGGCCTCAAGCCTCGCGGACCAGGCGCATCTGGACGGTCTGCACGTTTTGTTCCTCGACTTAGACGACTTTAAGGATGTTAACGATGTCCTGGGTCATCGTGCCGGAGATGCGGTACTTCTCGAGGTCGCAGCGCGGCTGCGCGGGTGCACTCGCCCCGGCGATGTCTGCGCGCGACTGGGCGGCGATGAATTCGCCATCTTGTTGCGCGGTACCACGGCCAGCGCTGCTAGGGACGTCGCTCAACGCATGATTGACTCGCTGACACCACCCGTGCGCGTTGGCGAACGCTTTGCGCAGGTCGGTGCCAGCGTCGGGATCGCGACGCTCACACCCGGGATTGATATCGATGAGCTTGTACATCAAGCCGATATCGCGATGTATGCAGCCAAAGCCAACGGCAAAGGTCAAGTACAGGGCTATCACGTGGGGCTCATACACACCGGTGCGACCCGGCTAACAACCGAATGGGCCCTCGCAGTCACAGCTATTCGCACGCGCCCACTCCGTGGAGCGCGTTGATCATTTTTGTGTCTCTGAGGCTCTCCTCACGCTCGACGAAGGTCAAAAACCTATCCTGACAGCGGTGCCTTGCTGAGGTCTAGCATCCCGCCAGCGTGCCGGAAGAAGCGAGTCCCGACCGGCGCCGACACGCAGGCCCGCTCGCCCGCTTCCTCGCTCGAGATGCCCTGGCCAACGAGGCCCCCAGAAATCCTGGCGGTGCTCCCGGTGCCACCCCGGCGGCCGGCCTGGCGACCGCATCGGTTCTCGCCCGAGTTGCGTGGCCATCCAACCCTTCGGACGTCCCATAATCCACCTCCATGATCGAGGTGTTGCTTCCACCGGTTGAATCCACTCTTCTTGTTGTATCCGCTGTAGAGAAGAACAATCTTGCAGCCGTGAAATGTGCAGAACACTCGGAGAAGTACCTGGCGGTCGATGCCAGACATATCCATCGGCGGCGCTAGGCCGGCTTCAGTAAAAATCGCCTGCAACGATTTGCGCACGCGAAACTCGTACAGTCCATCGCCGAGTGATTTCCCCCACTCGCCTGCGCAAATGTCGATTCCATAGACCTCGAGTACGTGCTCGATTGCCGCGATGAGGACCGCCTGCTCGTACGGAGGGAGCGAGTCCACGAAGCGGTCAAGGGTATCGCCCTCATATTCAACAGTCCAGGCGGCCAATATCGTCCTCTCTTATGGTGCGCCGTGAGCTTATCGAGTCCGGGAGCGCCCATAGGCCCGTAGGATCCCTTCAAAGAGCCACGATGGTGGCATCAGCGGCCCCGGTGTCGAGGGATAGTGGCGTGTGCCCGGGCAATTGGTCAACAGCTTGTTGGACAGCGGGGCGCTGGCTCTCCCCGGCCCGCGCGATTGCTTGCATGCCGGTCCAGTTCGTCCTCAGGTATGGATCGGAACACGTGGGATCCCGCTCACCGATTTCTTCGCCACCGGAAACGCGGGTGCCGGTGCGTGCGCCGAGTCGAACTTATTGTCGAGTCCCGGGTGTGTGTCTCGGCGAAGGTGCCCCGTCGGCGAGGCTGAAAGTCAGGACGGACTGGCGGTCATCGCGGAGGAGGTGTTCGTCGATGGCGAAGGTTTTGAGCCTGTCGGTGGTGCGCAGCTTGTCGAGGGTGTCGATGCGCAGTGCTGCGCATACTTCGGCTGGAGTCATGAGAGGTGAGATGGGCAGCGGCTTCCTCACTCTTTCTCTTCCTTCAGTATCGGCGTGAGCGTGGCGGCTTGTGCTGCGGCGATGGCGTTGATCTTGTCTGGCCTGAACCCCGCCCAGTGTTCGGTGCCAACGATGACGACGGGTGCGGATCGGTAGCCGAGTTGTGTGACCAGGTCGGCGGCGGCTTGGTCGTGGGTGAGGTCGACGGTCTCGTACTGCAGGCCGACGTTGTCAGAGCGTGAGGAAGCCACAACCGCGAGTGGCCGGCGTCGATGGGACCGCGTTGCCGTCCGTCGGCTTGGAAGGGTGTTTGCCAATCATCCAATCCTTAGGTGAGCCACCGATCAGGGGGTCTGGTTTTCCAGGGACTTGACCTTGTCGAGGAGGGCACCTATGGCGGCGTCCTGTGAGGCGAGGTGCAATTGTATTTGTTTCGCTTCTTCGAGGATCGCGCCCGCATCTTCATAGGTGGCGGCGGCTCGTGCGTCGGAGGCTGCAGCCTGGATGTTCTGGCCCACAATGATGATCGGGAGGAGCACCAATTGGAGGAACGTCTGGGCGACCCAGGCGATGATAACGATGGAGTCGTGGCTTTGAATGGCGGCCGGCAGGCTGACAAGGCTGATGGCGGCGAATGCGTAGGCCGCCCACATTGTTCCGACGCTCTTCGTGATGCCCAAGCCGATTTTTTGATTGATGCCGTTCACCCGGCCGGAATCAGCGCGCAACTTCGAGAGAACTGAGCGCACGGTCGGCGGCCCTTGGGCGGCACGTTCGGCGGCTCTCGGGTGTTGGGTGTAGTCGAAGTCTGCGCTCATTATGTCGGTGCTCCCATTTCATGTTGGAGGTGTGAAGTATCCCACCGTTGGCTCCCTCATGATTTCTGCGCGCCCCGCTTCAGCGGATATGAGCGGCAGCATGTCCAATGCTCTACGAGAGTTCTTCATCCTGGTCTTTGGGGAGGCGTGGGCGAACCCGTGACCTACGCATTGGCGAGGCTAGCGACAGAATTCCAGTTGGGGACATCCACAACATACCGGCGGTTGGTTCTAAATCGTGCGCTTTGTGCGAGGATCTGGGGATGGAGCAGGTGCAGGACTTTCGATCAACAATTTTTCATGCTGGCACGAGGGCGAGCGTGGCTTTCATCGTTGGCGTGTTCGTTGGCGTCGCCTCTGGTCTGATTGTGAAATGGGCATTCGCGCCGGCTATCGGTTGGGTTGGGGCGGCGGTCGTCTTCCTGTCGTGGACGTGGATAGCGGTAGGTCGACTGGATCATTCTGAGACCGCACGATATGCCACTCGAGAAGATCCATCCCGGTTCGCCGCCGAGGTACTCATTCTGTGCGCAAGTATCGCCAGTTTCTGGGCCATTGCGCTTATCCTCATTGAGGCTGGCACCGTGGAAGGACTGGCCAAAGCCGGACTCGTCGTCTTGGCGTTGTCAACGATCGCGGCTTCTTGGCTGATGGTCACCACCGTGTTCACCTTGCGATACGCGCACCTGTACTACAGCAACGAAACCGGGGGCATTGACTTCAATCAACGCGAGCCGCCCCGGTACTCCGACTTCGCTTACCTGGCCGTGACGATCGGGGCCACGTTCCAAGTTTCGGACACCAATCTGCAAAATCACGATATCCGCATCACCGCGCTGCGCCATTCGTTGCTTTCTTACGTCTTGGGAGTCGTTGTCCTAGCGACAACG
>NZ_JASJVI010000134.1:0-7080 GCF_035019865.1 Cryobacterium sp. 10I5 | reverse complement strand
GTGGTGGGCGGGGGCGTGGCTACTGGCCGTGGCCCGCCCACCACGCCTGGAGACGGCGCGTGGCCTCCTCGACACCGAGGGGCCCGTCGTCCAGGCGCTGCTCGAGCAGGAACCGGTAGGCCTCTCCGACCTCACGCCCCGGCTTCACGCCGAGGATCTCCATGATCTGCTCTCCATCGAGGTCAGGCCGCACCGCGGCCATCTCCTCCTGTTCGGCCAGTTCGCGGATGCGCTGTTCGAGGTCGTCGTATGCGAAGCCGAGCCGGTCGGCCTTGCGCCGGTTGCGGGTGGTGACGTCTGCCCTGGTCAGGATGTGCAGCCGTTCGAGCTGGTCGCCGGCGTCGCGCACGTAGCGGCGGACGGCCGAATCTGTCCAGGCCCCCTCGGTGTACCCGAAGAAGCGCAGGTGCAGCTCGATCAGCCGGGACACGGCCGCGATCGTGTCGTTGTCGAACCGCAGCGCCCGCAGGCGCTTCTTCGCGAGCTTGGCGCCGACGACGTCGTGGTGGTAGAAACTCACGATTCCGCCGGGCTCGAGCTTCCGGGTCGCCGGCTTCCCGATGTCGTGGAAGAGGGCGGCGAGCCGCACGATCAGGTCGGGACCGCCTGGAAAGCTGTCCCGGGACTTCTCGTAACCGATCGCCTGGTCGAGCACGGTGAGGGTGTGCTGGTAGACGTCCTTGTGGTGGTGGTGCTCGTCGACCTCGAGGCGCAGCGCCGGAATCTCCGGCAGCACGATGTCGAGCAGGCCGGAGTCCACCAGGAGTTCGAGGCCGCCGTGCGGGTTGTCGGAGAGGAGCAGCTTGCAGAGCTCCTCGCAGACCCGTTCCGCCGAGATGTTGCGGATGCTCGACGCCATCGCGTCCATCGCGATCGCGGTGTCGAGGTCGAGGGTGAAACCGAGTTGGGCGGTGAACCTGGCGGCACGCATCATGCGCAGCGGGTCGTCGCCGAAGGAGATCTCGGGCGAGATCGGCGTCCGCAGGACCCCGGCCATGAGGTCGCCGATACCGTTCGCCGGGTCGACGAGGGTCAGCCCCGGAAGGCGCAACGCCATCGCGTTGACCGTGAAGTCCCGGCGGAGCAGGTCGTCCTCGAGGCTGAGGCCGAACACGACCTCCGGTTTCCGGGTGACCCCGTCGTAGCTGTCCGCCCGGTAGGTGGTGATCTCCACGGTCTCGCCGGCGACCTTCGCCCCGATGGTTCCGAAGGCCCGGCCGATGTCCCACTGCGCCTCGGAGATCGGGGTGACGATCTCGAGGATCCTCTCGGGCGTGGCATCCGTCGTGAAATCGAGGTCGTGCAGGGTACGTCCGAGGAACGCGTCGCGCACCGGACCGCCCACAAGGGCAAGCTCGTGACCCGCGGCCTCGAAGGCAACGGCGAGGCGGGATACGGAAGGAGTGGCAGCCAGGTCGCCCAGCCGCGTGAGGGCTGTCGCGACGCTCTGCATGCCCCCCATGTTAGTTCCTGGTCGCCGGCGCGGCAGCCGCAGACCGGTTACTCAGGGCGTACGCCGTAGAATCCCCTATATGGTGGCCGAGTCAAGTACTGCGCGTCGGCCCGCGCTCCCCTCAGCGGCGAGCAGCCGCTGGTCGCACCTCAGGGTCCCCGTCTCCGCGCTCCTGATCGGCATCCTCGCCGGACTCATTACCCTGGCTTCGTCCGGCGTCATCCCCGGCGCACCGACTCAGGCCGCCGCCGCCGCCGCCGCGGCCACTCCCACGCCGGCCCCGACAGCGGATGGCGCGACGACGGACCCCGTCACGGTCACGGTGGCCCCCGTCTCCCTGGCGCCTCTGCGGTCAGGTCAGGACCTCGCGGTCACGGTGCGGATCACCAACGACAGCTCCGACACCATCACCCCCGGTACGATCGAGCTCTACCTCGCCGAACGAGCCCTGACCACTCGCAGTGGACTCAGCGCCTGGCTGCATCCCACCAAGACAGGCAAGCCCGGCGACCTGATGCTGCGCTCGGCCCTTCCGGCAGCCATCCCGCCGGCGGGAACTGCAACCGTCGCCATCTCGGTGCCCTCCGCAAAGATCGGCCTCACCTCGGGCAACGCCTGGGGCGCCCGCGGAATCTCGGCCACGATCACCGAGGACGGGTCCGTCCTCGCGCAGGGGCGCGGCACCTTCGTCTGGTACTCCAACGAAGTCGTCACCCCGGTCGGGCTCGCCGTCGTGATGCCGATCACGGTGCCGGAGCAGACGACGGGACTCATCCCGGCGAAATCGCTCGAAACGTACACAGCGCCAGGGGGCAGGCTCTCCCGGCAGCTCGATGGTGTGATCAATCGCGACGTGACGCTCGCGATCGACCCGATGATCATCGCGTCGATCCGTATCCTCGGCAATACCGCACCGGCGAGTGCCGTGGCTTGGCTCAGTCGCCTCGGCCAAGCGAAAAACGATATATTCCCGCTCGGCTATGCGGATGCCGACCTCACGCTCCAGACCCAGGCCGCTGCCGGAACTCTGCTGGTTCCCATCTCATTCGACCAGTCGATCAGCGCCTCGAACTTCACCTCCCCGACAACGTCAACGCCGACTCAGACGCCGACACCGACGCCGGCGGCAACCGGCAGCGCCCCCGCAGGCTTGACCAACACGGCCACTGGAACAGCGACTCCGACTCCGACTTCGCCCCCGACCTCAGCACCCGTGATCACTCCAGGCACGGTCCCCACGAGTGAGCAGCTCCTGGCCTGGAACTACACGGCCACCGACGTCGGCTGGCCGATGACGGGAACGGTCGCGGCCGCCGACCTCGACGTCTTCACGGCCGGCGGCCTCTCGAGCCTCATCCTCGGCGGAGCCAACACCGCCCAGTCGGACCTCACCGAAACCCCCAACGCGAACGTCGTCCTGGCCGGCGGGCACGGAAACGCCCTGGTCACCGACGAACCGATCTCCGCAGCGCTCCGCGCGGCCGCCAACGCCACGACGGACACCGACTGGCAGGTCGCGATGGCCGAACTGAGTTCCCAGATCGCGGTCGTCTCGGCCGAGCGCCCTGCAACCGTGCGCACCCTCCTCGCCACGTTCGATCGTGGCACCGCGCCCGGCGGTGTCCGGCTGAGCGAGACCCTGGCCGCCCTCGCGGGCCTGGGTTGGCGGGCGCCGGCGACCCTGGCTGCGGCACGCGCTGCCTCGCCGGCCACCGACGTCAGCTTCCAGTCCCAGGCCGTGTCCGACATCCGTCTCGGCCCGGCGCGCAGCCTGCTGCAGCGCGAACACGACATCAGCGCGTTCTCGACAGCACTCTCCAAACCGATCGCCATCACAGCGACGCAGCGGCTGACGAGCCTCGCACTGTTCTCCTCGAGCTGGGCGCAGGACACGGATGCCTGGCGCGAAGCCGTCAATTCAAGCCTCGTGGACTCCTCTGTGTTGCTCTCCTCGATCAGCGTGTCCACGAAGGGTCCGATCAACGTCGTCGGCAGCCAGGTCGACATCCCGATCACCCTCGACAACGCCCTCGGGCAGTCCGTGACGGTGAAGGTGCAGGTCGTCCCGTCCAACGGCCGGCTCATCGTTGGCCGCGATGTCATCGAGGCGACGATCGAGGCCTCCTCGGCCAGGACGGTCAAGGTGCCCGTGACGGCCGCCGTCGGGAACGGTGCCGTCACGCTGAGGATCACCCTCTTCGCACCGGACGGTTCCGTCGTCGGCCAGCCCAGTCAGATTCCGATCAACGTGCGTGCGGACTGGGAGGGACTCGGTTCGCTCATCTTCGCCGCCCTGCTCGTGCTCTTCTTCGGATTCGGGATCTGGCGGAACGTGCAGCGACGCCGCCGCGAACGCACTGCGATCGAGCCGACGCCCGACGTCGCTGTGGAGGCCCCCGTGAACGCGCCTGTCGATCCCCCGGTCGATCCCCCCGTCGATCCCCCGGTCGTGCCGCGTGGCTAGCATCGGGCGCGCAAGCGCATTCCTCGCTTCCGGCACGATCGTCTCCCGCATCCTGGGATTCGTGAAGGTCATCGTCCTCGCCGGCGTGATCGGCCTGTACGGAACGAGCGCCGATGCGTTCGCGCTCGCCAATCAACTGCCGAACACCGTCTACACGATCGTCGCAGGAGGAGTCCTCACCGCGGTTCTCGTCCCTCAGATAGTGAGGGCGGGCCTGCACCTCGACGGCGGCACCGCGTACATCAACAAGCTGCTGACCCTCGCGCTCACCATCCTCGCGGTCACCACCCTCGCTGCGACTCTCCTTGTCCCGGTCATCACGCCCCTCATCGGCCTGCACCTGCCTCCAGCGCAGTTGGACCTCGCGATCGCCTTCGCCTATTGGTGCATGCCCCAGATCTTTTTCTACGGCCTGTACACGGTTCTGGGTGAGGTCCTGAACGCGCGAAAGTCGTTCGGGCCGTTCACCTGGGTTCCGGTGCTCAACAACGTGGTGGCCCTCACCGGAATCTTCGTTTTCGCCCTCGTGGCCGGGACCGACCCCAACGGTGATCGCACGGCGAGTGAATTCACTCCGGGGATGGTCGCACTCCTGGGCGGCACCGCCACGCTCGGCGTCGTCGTCCAGGCCGTCGTGCTCTTCTACTTCTGGCGGAGAATCGGACTGCGCTTCCGCCCCGATTTCCAGTTCCGTGGTGTCGGTCTCGGCGCTGCAGGGAAGACCGCGAGCTGGACCTTCGGCATGCTCCTGCTGAGCACGGCCGCCGGGATCGTCGAGACCCAGGTCGTCACCCTGGCCACGGGCAAGGCATCCGTCGCCGTGCTCGCGACGGCCTGGCTCATTTTCATGCTCCCGCATTCGGTCATCACCGTTTCGGTGGCCACCGCCTACTTCACCGGCATGAGCGAGCATGCCTCCCGCGGTGACGTCGCGAAGCTCAGAACGGATGCCTCGTCGGCTATCCGAGGGACATCGCTCCTGATCGTGCTCGCCTCGACGGTGATCCTCGTCTGCGCCTATCCGTTCTCCGCCGTCTTCACCCAGGGGAAGTTCGAGCAGGTGCAGGGCACCGGCAACGTCATCATCGCCTACATTCTCGGCCTCGTCGCCTTCTGCGTGCTGTTCGTCCTGCAACGCACCTTCTATGCGCTCGGCGACACCCGCACCCCGTTCTTCTTCACCCTCTTCCAGGTCATCCTGGTCGTCGCCGGAGTGCTCGCGTGCTCGCTGCTTCCCCCGGCCTGGATCGCCGTCGGCATCGCGCTCGTCGTGACCGTGTCCGGAATCCTGCAAACGGTTCTGGCCGGCCACCTGCTGCGGCGACGCCTGGGCGGGATCGACGGCCGGCGCATCCTGCGGAGCCTGGTCCGGTACGTCGTCGCCGCGATCCCTCCCCTCATCCTCGGCCTCGGACTACTCCTGCTCCTGGGCGGCACACACGAAGGTGGTTTTGCCGTCTCCGGTCGCCTGGAAGCGATCGTCTCGATGCTCGTCATCGGGTCTGTGATGACGCTCGCCTACTTCGGGATGCTGCTGCTCATGCGCAGCGAGGAACTCCGGGTCTTCCTGGTGCCGCTGATCAACCGGTTCCGCCCGCGCGGCACCAACTAGTCCATCCCACCGGTTGTCGTTCACCGCCCCGGCACGCTGGCAACCGGCCGTGAACGCGGACCCCCGGCCGGGAGGCGCGGAATAGCATCCGATTAGGATGTGTTGTACCCGGCAGCGAGGCGAGACCACCTGCCCCGCCCCCCACTGCGAAGGAGTCTACGCGTGCGTCAGATCATCATCATCGGCTCCGGCCCTGCCGGATTCACGGCCGCCATTTACGCCGCGCGCGCCAACCTGAAGCCGCTCCTCATCGCGAGCTCGGTCGAGGCCGGCGGCGAGCTGATGAATACCACAGAGGTCGAGAACTTCCCCGGCTTCCCCGAAGGCGTGCAGGGGCCCGACCTCATGCAGAAGATGCAGGAGCAGGCCGAGCGTTTCGGCACCGAGGTCGTCTACGACGACGTCACCGAACTCGACCTGACGGGGTCCGTCAAGACCGTCACGCTCGGCTCCGGTGAAACCCACGAGGCCCTCACCGTGATCTTCGCGACCGGTTCCGCCTACCGCAAGCTCGGTCTCGAAGACGAGGAGCGCCTCTCCGGGCGCGGCGTGTCCTGGTGTGCGACCTGCGATGGTTTCTTCTTCAAGGAGAAGGAGATCGCCGTGATCGGCGGCGGCGACTCCGCCATGGAGGAAGCGACTTTCCTGACCCGGTTCGCGAGCAAGGTCTACGTTGTGCACCGGAAGGACACCCTGCGCGCCTCCAAGATCATGCAGGAACGCGCGTTCGCCAACCCGAAGATCGAGTTCGTCTGGAATTCGACCGTTGAGGGCATCACCGGCACGGATGCCGTCGACGGCCTCGTGCTGCGCGACACGGTTTCCCGCGCCGAGCGCGTCCTTCCCGTCGGAGGCGTCTTCATCGCCATCGGCAACGACCCGCGCACCCACCTCGTGCACCAGCAGCTCGATCTCACGACGGACGGCACAATCGCCGTCGCGGGACGATCCTCCCTGACCAGCCAGGCGGGCGTCTTCGCCGCCGGCGACGTCATCGACCCGCACTACCGCCAGGCCGTGACCGCGGCCGCCTCCGGCACCGTGGCTGCGCTCGACGCGGAGCACTACCTCTCTTCCCTCCCCGCGGAACTGCTGGCCAGCGCCGGCGACTCCGCATTCGCAACAGCCACCAACTAAGGAGCACACATGTCCGCACGCGCCGTTACCGACGCGACTTTCGACCAGGAAGTCATCAACAACGAGAAGACCGTCCTCGTGGACTTCTGGGCGGAATGGTGTGGCCCCTGCCGCGCCGTCAGCCCGATCTTGGACCAGATCGCCGCAGAGCACGCCGACAAGCTCGACATCGTCAAGCTCAACGTGGACGACTTCCCCGCCCTCGCCGCGAAGTACCAGATCACGTCGATCCCCGCCATGAAGGTGTTCCAGAAGGGCGAGGTCGTGAAGACCGTCATCGGCGCCAAGCCGAAGGTCGTCCTCGTGTCCGACCTGGCCGCCTACCTGGCCTAAGGTCCGGCCCCGCTCCGGCACGTTTCACGTGAAACCCCGAGCGAAGAAAGTCACGAAGCCCCCCCCGCCCCCCCCCGGCGG
>NZ_JASJVI010000133.1:0-7146 GCF_035019865.1 Cryobacterium sp. 10I5 | reverse complement strand
CCGTGAGCGCGACCGTTGTTGCGGCATCCGTGGTCATCGAGGCCGCGCCGATCGCGGGGTCGGTCCAGTCGAAGCCGCTGTAACCGAGGCCGTGGCCGAACGGGAAGCGCGCGGTCGGGTCGAGGTTGGAGACCTCGTTCCGGCTTCCGAGCGGCGCGGCGAGGTACCCGCCGGGCTGGCCGCCCGCACGATTCGGCACGCTCACCGGCAGCCGGCCGGACGGGTTCACCCGGCCACTGATCACGCCGGCGAGGGCGCCTGCGCCCTCCTCACCGGGGAAGAACGACTGCAGCACGGCTGCGGCCCGTTCGGGCGCATCGTGCAGGAAGTACGGGCGTCCGGCGACGAGCACGGTCACGACGGGGGTACCGCTCGCGAGGACCGCGTCGAGCAGCGGCCATTGCCGTCCGGGCAGCTCGAGCGACTCGGCGTCGCAGCCCTCCCCGCTGGTCCCGCGCCCGAACAGGCCTGGCCGGTCGCCGAGCACGATGATGACGAGGTCGGCGTCGGCCGCGGCTCGTGCCGCCGACGCGATGCCGGTCTCGTCCGTCCCGTCGACGGTCACGCCGGGGGAGTAGGTCACGGTCGCTGCGGGGTATTCGCTGCGCACGGCCTCGAGCACGGTGCGGATCTCGATGCCGATCGGCACCTCGGGGTGCAGGGTGCCGACATGGCCGGGGAACGAGTAGCAGCCGAGCAGGTTGAGCGCGTCGTCCGCGTTGGGGCCGACGACCGCGATCCGCAGCGGTGCGCCAGCGGATGCCGGTGCGACGGGCAACAGTCCATCGTTCGTCAGCAGCACGACCGATTGCTCGGCGATCCGACGTGCGACGCTCCGGCTGGCGGCGGGGTCAAGATCGACCCGCCCGCGTACGGCCTCGACGTCGGTGAGATCGGCGTCGGTCCAGCCGACCGGGAGCGGGGACCAGTCTGCATCGAGCAGGCCGAGGTCGAGCTTCTGCAGCAGCACGCGCCGGGCGGCGCGGTCGACGTAGTCGCTCGAGAGCCGGCCGGCCTCGATCTCGGCGAGGAGCGGTTCGGCGAAGGTCTTGACGGTCGGCAGCTCAACGTCGACGCCGGCGCGCAGGGCCTGCACCGCGGCATCCCCCCAGGTCTCGGCGATCGAGTGCAGGGTCTTCAGGAAGGCGATGCCGAAGTAGTCGGCGACGACCGTCCCGGTGAAGCCCCAGGTGTCGCGGAGGAGCCCGGTGAGCACGGTCGGGTCCGCGGCCGTCGGCACGCCGTCGATGTCGGTGTACGCGTGCATCACGGAACGGACCCCGCTTTCGCGCACCGCCATCTCGAACGGCGGGACGAGCACGTCGTTGAATTCGCGGCGGCCGATCGAGACGGGGGCGAGGTTGCGGCCGGCCTTCGACGCGCAATAGCCGATGAAGTGCTTGAGGGTCGCGACGATGCCTGCGGATTCGAGGCCACGCACATAGGCGGTCGCGATGGTGCCGACGAGGGTCGGGTCCTCGCCGATCGTCTCTTCGACGCGGCCCCAGCGGGCGTCGCGCACGACGTCGAGCACCGGGGCGAGGCCCTGGTGTACGCCGACGGAGCGCATGCTCGCGCCGATCCGGCCAGACATCTCCTGCACGAGGCCGGGGTCGAAGGTCGCGCCCCAGGCCAGCGGCACCGGGTACGCGGTCGCGCCCCACGCGGTGAAGCCGGCGAGGCACTCCTCGTGGGCAAGGGCCGGGATGCCGAAGCGGCCGGCCGCGACGATGCGGCGCTGGCTGCGCGCGAGGGAGACGATGCCGACGGCGGCGTCGACGGGCCCGGAGCCGAACGGCCGGGTCAGCTGGCCGAGGCCGTGCGGGAGGAGGGCGTCAAGGTCGAGGGCGTCTTCCATATCGTGCTGGTACGGGGCGACGCCGCCGCCGTCGTTGGAGGCGCCGACCCAGACTCCGTAGAGCTGGGCGACCTTTTCGCGCAGGGTCATCGCGGCGAGGAGGGCGTCGACGCGCTCGGCGGGGGAGCGCGCGGTGTCCTGCCAGGCGTGCGGTGCGGCATCCGCCTGGGCGGGGACCTGGGACGGAACGGGGGAGAGTGTGTCTGTCATGGTTACTTGCCTCCGACGCCCATGAGGCCCTGAACGAGGGCGCGCCGGGCGAATAGGTATACGAAGAGAACCGGGAGCATCGAGAGCAGCACAGCCGCCATCAGCCCCGGAATGTTGACACCGTACTGCGACTGGAAGTCGAACAGGCCGAGGGTGATCACCTTGGTCGAGGCCGACTGGGTCAGGATCAGGGGGAAGAGGAACCCGTTCCAGGCCTGCAGCGCGGAGAAGACGATGATCGTCGAGATGCCGCTCTTGGAGAGGGGCAGCACGAGCTGGAAGAAGCTGCGCATCGGCGTCGCACCGTCCATGGCCATGGCCTCGTAGAGCTCCGGGGTGATGTCGCGCATGCTGCCGGTCAGGATCAGGGTGCAGATCGGCAGGCAGAACGCCGCCGTCGGCAGGATGATGCCGATCAGGCTGTCGTAGAGCCCGGCGACAGAGATCAGGTAGAAGATCGGCACGATGACGGCCTTGGCCGGGATCGCGAGCCCGAGCAGGAAGGTGCGGAAGATCAGCGAGATGCCCCGGCTCCGGCTGCGGACGACCGCATAGGAGAGCGGCGGCACGACGAGCACGACGATCGCGACGACGCTCACCGTGACGATGACGGTGTTCCAGACATAGGTGAGGAACCCGCCGGTGACGAGGGCGCCGAAGTTGTCGAGGGTGAACGAGCTCGGCAATGACAAGGGGCCGGCGGATGCGTAGCCCTGCTGCGTCTGGATCGTGGCCGTCACCATGACGTAGATCGGGACGAGGACGATCAGGAGCCAGATGATGCTGCCGGCCCCGGCGAAGTAGTTCGGTCTGGGCTTCATCAGATGCCTTCCTGGGCGCTGTTCATCTTGTCGTAGCCGGTGGCCCTGACCATGATGAGCGAGATGGCCGTCGCGATGACCACGAGCACGAGCGCGATCGCGCTGCCGACGCCGAAGTCGAAGGACTGGAACGCCTTCCGGTACATGTAGTACGGCGTGATCGTGGTGTCGGTGCCCGGGCCACCCTTGGTCAGGATGAGCACGGTGTCGAACGTGGTGAGACCGCCGACGACCATCAGGATGCCGGAGGTCACGATGGTGTTGCGCAGCTGCGGCAGGGTGATGCTGAAGAACTTGCGCATCGTGCCGGCGCCGTCGATCTCGGCGGCCTGGTAGAGCACGGGCGGAACCGAGCGGGCGGCACCCTGGTAGAGCAGGGTGTGCAGCGGAGTGAACTGCCAGGCGCCGACGAAGGTCAGCACGGCGATCGCGCCGGCCTGGCTGCCGAGCAGGTTGCCGTCGCCGCCGAAGATCCCGGCCAGCTGGCCGGGGATGCCGAAGTTCGGGTCGAGCAGGGCCCGCCAGAGCACCGAGACGGCCGCGGAGGAGAGCAGCAACGGGATGAAGTAGATCGCGGAGAGGACGGCGCGGTTTTTCTGCTGTCCCGCGGCCCAGACGCCGAGCAGGATGCTCAGTGGGGTCTGGATGAGGACGCCGAGCAGGGTGAGCAGGGCGCTCAGCCAGAGGCTCTGCATTATGACCTTGTCGCCGAGGAGCTTGTTCCAGTTGTCGAGTCCGTTGAACTCGGGAGAGCCGAGGCCGCTCCAGCTCGTGAAGGACATCACCGCGACGCCGATGAGGGGGACGATCGCGAAGAGGGCGAAGAAGATTGTGGCGGGGAGGGCCCAGGCGAAGCCCGGGCGGCCCACGTTGGGGCCGCCCGAGTGCCGTGAGCGCCCGGTGGTTGGACGCTTCATGGTCAGTTTCCTAGAGTGCCTGCATCGCGGAGATGAAGCCGGCGACGTCGAGTTTGCCGGTGAAGAACTGCGAGACCGCGGTCTTCAGGTCAGCGGACGCCGACTGGGGGTATGCCTGGTCCCAGGAGAGCTGGAACGCGGGTGCGTCCTTGACCAGGTTGAACTGGAAGGTCGCGTATGCCGGGTCGGCGGCCTGGTCGAGGAATTTCTCGGTCGTGGTCGTCGTGGGGAGGTTGCCGATCGCAAGCTGGGCCTGGACGAACTCGTCGGAGTACATCAGCTTCAGGAAGTCGCGGGCGGTGTCCGGGTAGCGGGTGGCCTTGATGACCGAGTAGTAGTTGTTGGTGTTGCCGACGAGGTCTGCGCCGTCACCCTTGCCATCGGCGATCGACGGGAAGCCGGTGTAGCCGAGGTTGGCTTCGGTCCACGCCTTGTCCGCGGTCTGCTGGGTGGAGTACTCCCACGAGCCCATGAGTTCGAAGGCGGCCTTGCCGGTGCGGAGCAGTGCGGGCGAGCCGCCGTCGACGAAGCTCACGGAGTCGAAGTTGGTGCCGAAGGCGCCCGCGTCGATGAGGGACTTGAGCTTGGTGAGTGCTGCCTTGCCGTCAGCGGAGTCCCAGACGGTGGTGTCGCCGCCGATGGCCTTCGTGAGGAGGTCGGGGCCGGCAACACGGTCGAAGAGGTACTCGAACCACATCAGGGTCGGCCACTGGTCGGCGCCGCCGAGGGCGATCGGGGTCACGCCCTTCGCCGTGAGCACCTTGACGTCGGCGAGCAGGTCGTCCCACGTCTTCGGTGCGGTGATTCCCGCATCCGTCAGGACCTGCTTGTTGTTGAACAGGATGACCGGCTGGGTGCCGCGCATCGGGATGCCGTACGGAACTTCGTCGATCGCGGCGGCGTTGAAGACGGAGGGCAGGAAGCTCGACTGGAGGGCCGGGTCCGTCTTGATCATGTCAGTGAGGGGGAGGAGGAGGTTGGCCTTGACGAACGGCTGGATGCTGCCGCCGCCCCAGTTGAAGAAGACGTCAGGCGCCGCGTCGGTGCTGATGATCGTCTGGAGCTTCTGCTGGTAGTTCGCGCCGGGGATCCGGTCGAGGATGACCTGGACCTTGGAGGTGGCGTTGAATTTGTCGACCATCGCCTGTTCGACGGTGTTGCCCGCGTCTCCGTAGACGGCGACGTGGATGACATTCTCCGGACGGTTGCTGTTTGCTGTGCTGCCTCCCGCGCCCGAGCACGCGGAGAGCGTCACTCCCAACGCGAGTACTGCGGATGCGGCGACGGCTCGTTTGAGCCACCTGCTCGTGTTCGACATTGAACGCCTCTCGAAAGTTTCGGCGTAGTTGCCGAAAGTGATTAGGATGACTGGAGTCTATGGCGCAGGGTTTGTTGCGTCAAGCGACAAACCAAACGGATGCACGAGGCCGAGGCTTCGGGGAAGAATGAGCCCATGTCGATCGTCGAAGAAGGCCGGGAGAGCCCGGACCGCGTGACCCTCTCGGCGATCGCCGCGCTCGCGGCCGTGTCGCTCTCCACCGTCTCCAAGGTGCTCAACGGGCGCGGCGACGTCGCCCCGGCGACGCGCACCCGGGTCGAGGACCTGCTGTCCCGCAACGGGTACAGCAGGCGCGGCGACGCCGCGGCCTCCGCTCCCCTGCTCGAGCTCGTCTTCCACGAGCTCGAGAGCGTCTGGGCGATCGAGATCATCCGCGGGGTCGAGCGCGTCGCGCGGGCAAACGGGCTCAGCATCGTGCTCACCGAGAGCGGCGACCGGCACGCGCCCTCGGTCGAGTGGATCGACGGCGTGATCGCCCGCAATCCGGTCGGGGTGATCCTGGTCTTCTCCGACCTCTCGGGAGAGCAGAAGCAGAAGCTCGCGACCCGCGGCATCCCCTTCGTCGTCGTCGACCCGGCGGGGGAGCCCACCCCGGACGTGCCCTCGATCGGCTCGGCGAACTGGTCAGGCGGCCTCGCGGCGACCCGGCACCTCATCGACCTCGGGCACACCCGGATCGGCATGATCGGCGGGCCCGTCGATATGCTGTGTTCGATCGCTCGGATCGGCGGTTACCGCGCCGCCCTCGAAGCGGCCGGCATCGCCTACGACTCCGCACTCGTGCTCGACGGTGACTTCCACCCGGAGGGGGCCCGGGTACGCGCGGTCGAGCTGCTCGACCGGCCGGACCGGCCGACCGCCATTTTCGCGGGGAGCGACCTCCAGGCCATGGGCGTGTACGAGGCGGCCAGGGCGCTGGGGCTGCGCATCCCGGCCGACCTCTCGGTCGTCGGCTACGACGACCTCCCCCTCGCCCGGTGGGTCGGACCGCCGCTCACGACGATCCGGCAGCCGCTCACCGAGATGGCGGAGGCCGCGGCCAACCTCGCGGTCAGCATGCGGCATTCCCCGGGCGGCACCGTGCAGCGGATGGACCTGGCGACGAGCCTCGTCACCCGCCACAGCACGGCCCCTCTCGTCTGACCTCGAATCAATTCGACGGACTTTTTGGGTTTTTTGCGCGTGGGAGCGCGTTTGAAGCGCTTTCCGGGCAAAAACTCCGTCGAATTGGTCAGGGGAGCGGCACGTAGTCGAAGGCGGTGACCGTGACCGGGTGGCCGGGCTCGCCGCTCACGAAGGGCCCGACGAGGGTGCCCACGAAGCCGCCGGCGCGCTCGGTCGTCAGGAGGGTGGCATCCGTCAGGGCGACGACCCGCGTCTCGCCGGTCACCGAGACCGCGAACTCGACCCCAGCGGCGGACAGCTCGGCGGTGAGGCCGAGCACGAAGCCCGTCGCAACGGGGCCGATCGGCACCCTGCCGAGGACCGTGTCGACACCGTCGGCGCGCGCGATCGCGGTCGCGGCCCAGCCGGCCGGCGCGTGCGCGAGCTCGAGGCGCAGGCCGAAATCCCCGCTCTGCCGCAGGGCGAGCCCGGTCGTGACCCCCGGGTGCGGCAGCACCAGGCGGATGCCCGCCCGCACGTCGGGATGCCGCAGCCGATACCCGAGGAACGCGGCCGGCGTCCCCGTCACGGGCTGTGGTGCCGATGTCGGTGTCGACCCGGCGGGGGCCGTGGACGCGGGTGGCGGCGCAGGAGGCTCGAGGTGCAACCCTGCCGCCGAGGTGTGCGCTCCCGGCACCGGCCCGCGCACGCCGAGCCAATGCGACGCGAGCGGCCCGGGCGGGAACGTGTCATGCAGTTCGGCCGGGGTCGGCGCATCCGCGCTCGTGAACGGTGTGCTGCCGCGCTCGCCGAGCCTGCCGGCACCGGGGTTGAATACGGGCCAGCCTGACTCCCAGGCGACGGGTGCGAGGAAGGTCTCCCGACCGAGCACGTGCC
>NZ_JASJVI010000132.1:0-7378 GCF_035019865.1 Cryobacterium sp. 10I5 | reverse complement strand
CCTCAGCGTCGACATCGACACGGGGGAGATCTGGGACGAGGACCCGGATGAGGAACTTACCCGGTGACCCCGGTCGTCAGAGCCAGTCGGCGTCGTGCGGGCTGGTGACCGGGCGCGCACCGAACTCGCCCGTCAAGAGCTGGTAGCCGGCCCCGGCCGCGAAGGAGGTCGACCCGGGTACGGCACCGAGCGGACGGCCCAGTTCAATCGCGCGCTCCGCCGCACCGAGTGCATCGGATGAAGCGCTCGCTTCGACGACGATGGTCTTCGACGCCAGAGCGGCCATCAGTTGCCCGCGCCGAGCGAACTGCCACCAAATCGGCGTCGCCCCCGGCGGCACCTCACTAACGACAGCACCGTTCTCGGCAACGTCGTCCAGAAGAGCGCCGCGGTCCGCCGGGAAGCGAGTGCTCACGCGGCCCGCGAGGACCGCGATCGCATGCCCGCCCGTAGCGACCGCGGAAGCCAGGGCGGCGTGGTCGATGCCGCGAGCGGCACCGGATACGATCGTATACCCGCTTCTCGGATGAGTTGGCCGAGCGAATGCGAGCCCTCGACGCCCTACCGGACGGTCGCTCTGGAACGGTCACGAAGACCACCCACCTGCCCAAGTTTCCCGAGGCGGGCGTCGTTGATGATTTCGTCGAGCTGCAGGTGCAGATCGCGGAAGTTTTTGCCCACCACGCTCCAGTGCGCCTGCTTGCCCTGGAGGTGGAGCTCGATCATGTCAACGAGGATCGACTGCAAGTTGCTGCCAAGTTTCGCGGATGCCTTCATTGGAATTCCTTTCGTCACCAGAGCGGGAACGAGTATGGCCGGAATGGTCACCTGGCGCCCCACTTACTGCTTTGTCAGCACCATAGCAGCGTGCGTGTGCGATCCGCTTCGGTGGTGGGGTACTGAAAATGCAGGACGGCGGTGCCGAATGGGCCGCGTCTGGGGTGTCGCGGGAGAGCGTGGTTGCGTCTGGAACATTTGTTAAGTGTCCGGCGACTTGATCGAAAATCGTGGTGCGTATTGTCTGGTCGCGAGAGTATGCGTGGCCATGCTTGTTACGTAGCGTTCACAAGGACATCCAGACCCTCGAACGGGACCACCGACCCTGGGCGCTGGCTGGAACGGGCCCTTACAGCCTATTTCTGGATCGAAACCGCCGACCAGGTCCTCGAATCCCTCGCACTACTCTTGAACGAACTACCGGCGCGGGACGCTGAGCGCCGCGGTGAGTTCGGTTTCGAGACGTTCGACATCGTTCCGGTGGCACAGCTCAGTGGCGGGGGTCGAGGCGGTCGCGCTTCCGGCGGCGATTCCCGAACGGAAGGCTTCCTCGGCAGTCCTGCCTTGCGCGAGGCGCAACACGAAGGCGCCGAGGAAGCTGTCGCCGGCGCCGACGGTGCTGATCACGGTCACTCGTGGTACGTCTGAGCGGATGACTCCGCTCGCCGATGCGAGGATTGCACCGGCCCCGCCGAGGGTCAGCGCCACGTACTCGGCGGCGCCGGAAGCGACGAGCTGCGCCGCGGCATCCGCCTGGTTCTTAGGGGTGTCGAGCTTCACCCCAGCGTGGGCTTCGAGTTCGCGGAGGCTCGGCTTGACCAGGAAGACGCCTTCGGCGAGGGCGGCGCTCAGGGCCGGACCGGAGGCATCCACGATGCACCGGGCCCCGGCGTCTCTGGCGAGTCTGGCGACGCGGGCGTAGAAGTCGTCAGGGACGCCCGGTGGGAGGCTTCCGCTCGCGACGAGGTAACCGCCGGCGGGCATCGTCGTGGCGAGCGTGTCGAGGCACGCCGTCCACTCTGCCTCCGTGACCTCGGGCCCCTGCAGGACAAAACGGAACTGCTATCCCGAGTCCGTTTCGTCGACTGTGAAACTCTGACGGGTGCTGTTGTGGATCGGCATCATCACCGTCGGGAGTCCCTCCGCGGCGATGAGCTGGCGGAAGGCGTCCCCGGTGGGGCCGCCGGCCGCATACAGCGACAGGGCCGTTCCGCCCAGCCGCCGGATGACCCGGGCCACGTTGATGCCGCCGCCGCCCGGGTCGATGCGGGTGGCGCTGCAGCGCAGCTTGTGTTCACCGGTCACATGGGGGGTCGAGGTGCTCACATCCAGGGCAGGATTGACGGTCAGGGTCAGAATCGGCGGTGTCTGCGGAAGGCTGGGAACGTCCATGTTCCTCAGTTTACGAATCGATGCTTTGTTACCACTGAAGTTTCGCCTCGCGTGCGGTGGCCTTCCCGCCGAGTGGTGTCGCGTTGTCGGCCCGGCCGGGCAGGATCCCGTTAGTGTGCCGGGATGTGATCGAAGTCGAAGTCGAAGTCCAGGTCGAGGTCGGCGGCGGCGAGCACCTCAGCACCCGTATCGCGGAGGGCGGCCATGAAGGCGGCCTGGACGGATGCCCCCGGAACCTCGGTGCCCTGGAACTCGAAGTCGGGTGCGGCGCAGGCGTCGTACACGACCGTGACTACCAATCCAAGGTCGAGCGCGGCTCTGGTGGTCGCGTCGATGCACATGCTGCTCATCATGCCCATGATGACGAGGTGCTTGATGTCCTCGTCCCGAAGTAACTGTTCGAGTCCGGTGCCGATGAAGGCGTTCGGGGAGCCCTTGGTCAAGTGGTGTTCGGTCGCCACCGGCGCCACGAGCGGGTAGATCTCGGCGCCCGCGGTCCCGGGGACGAAGAACGTTGCATCCCGTTCGGTGGCCAGGTGCTGGAAGTGCATGACGGGGGTTCCGATGGCACGGGCCGTGTCGAGGACGCCCCGGGCGATGACCGCGGCGGACTCACTCCCGGTGAGGGGATATGCGCCTCCGGGGAAGTAGTCGTTCTGAATGTCAATGACCACAATTCCAGTGCTCACATTTGCTCCGCTTCGTTTTTTTGTGCCATCTTCCCACATGACTCTTATCGTTACGGGCAGGAATTGATCGACGAGAACCAGGTCGACGCGCTGACGTTGGCTTGTCGTTTTGTACACCCGTCTGCACGAACGCGCTCGATCCGGACCCGCGAACGGATCTTGACTGGGGGAGGGTTCGCCACACCCCACGCGCCCAAGAGCCCCGCAGTGCTCGCCGCACGCACAACCGGCCAGCAGGCCGAGATCGCTATGCTCCGCGCCCAGCTCACCAACTGGAAAGTCATCTGGGCCGATTAGGCCACCACAACCGCTCCTGGGTGTCGTAGAACTCACGGTGAGTGCTGCAATTCAAGCGGGGCGGTTTCAAACGGTGGAAGCAATAGGGGCCATTTTTTCCTCGAGACTAGCTCGCTGAGCAGGTCGGCCGGGGTGTACGGCGTGGGATGGGTGGGGTGCCGCTCGGTATGCGCCATTCCCGGCCGCGTCGCATCAGCCATTCCCTTTGGAGACAATTCGCCTGGTGGAGTCGGCTCAGCATTCAGCACTGGCGCGTTTTACCAGATGTATAGCCACAGGCCGTGCATGGCCTCCTCGACCGCGGCCGGGCTCTTCAGATGGTGATTGCAGATCGCGGCCTGTCTCCTCGCCTTGCACACCGGTCCCGGCTTTTGTTCTCCCTAACGCGTGGGACGCGAGGTCTGCCCGGATTCTTGAGCAGGTCGGATTCCCTGCCATTGCCACCAAAAGCGCGGGCATCGCGTGGTCCTTCGGGGTGCCCGACGGAGAAGCGCTGAACCGCGACACGATGCTGGGGCACATTGGACGGATGGTGGCCGCTGTCGGCGTGCCAGTGTCGGCAGACCTTGAGGCTGGGTATGGGCTCAGCCCGGAAGACGTCGGCCGTACCGTGGCTCGAGCAGTGGAGTTCGGGGTCGTGGGGTGCAACATCGAGGATGCTCGGATGGGACGGCTGTTCGGTATCGCTGAGGCGGTCGATCGTTTGACGGCGGCGCGGGCCGCGGCGCCCTCGGGCACGTTCGTGCTCAATGCGCGCACGGACACCTACACGGTTGGCTCGACCGGTGATGCGTTTGCTGAGACGGTCGAGCGGGCGGTCCGGTACCTGGACGCGGGCGCCGACTGTATCTTTGTTCCCGGCGTCGCCGAGGCGGACACGATCCGCCGGCTCGCCGCGGCGATCCCGGGCGCGCTCAACATCGTGGCCGACCTGGCGAACGTCCTCGACGCGCCAACGCTCGTCTCGCTCGGCGTTAGGCGGGTCAGCCTGGGCGGCAGCCTTGCTCGTGCAGCGATCAGCACGTTGAACGCTGCCGGCCGGGAGTTGCTCGACTCCGGCACCCTCGGCTTCCTCGCCGGGGCAGAGTCTTACTCCGACGTTCAGCGACGCTTCGAGGCGTGAAGCGATCCTGTGCGTGCTTGTGGGACGGGGAATCGCGGAGGTGTCCTCTGGCCGTGTTCAGGAAGGCATCGTCGAACGATGGTCAGCGATACCACTTGCCGGCAAGTGGATCCTCGCCTGGGTACGTCGGAAGCGAGTAGCCGGGGCTCCAGAACGGCATCACTCCGTAGTAACCGTAGGTATTTTCGTAGAATTCCTTTTGGTCCACGAGTTCAGGGTCGTACACGGGAGCTCCGGCGATGTGCTCGGCGGACTGGCTGATGTGGACTTCGTCCTGGGTGATCTTCGTGATCGCATCTATCGGGATGAATGATTTGGCTTGTCCAAGACCCAGGAAACCGCCGGAGGCCACTTCAAGGAATCGAATCTTGTTCTCCTCTTTATCCAGCAGCAGCGCGTCGATCTTCCCGAGAGGTTGGTGATCTTTGTCGAACACCCGCCGACCTCGAATGTCATCTTCTCGCTCTGCGACAGTTTCGTCACTGTCCTGCAGTCTGACCAGCTTGTCGAAGTGCGCATCAGTCATTTTCCCTATCCGTTCCGGCGGTGTGCCGCCTTGTCTTGCGTTGGCTGGTGGGTCGCTTTCATTCGGGAGGCGGAGTGACAGGTCCAGTCAGGCCCTGTCAGGATCGATGGCGTTACCACCCGCGTCGATCTCGGATGTGGTTCAGGTCGTGGACGCTGCGTAGATCCGCTCGACAGAGGCGGCCAGCACGGCGTCGAAGTCGGCGTCCGATTGTTGGGCGGTGAGGCCTTCGAGAAGAGCGCGGCTGAAGCTGGCGCTCAGACCGTGATTCTCGGCCAGCAAGCGGCACGCCTTCGTCTGAGGGTAGCCGCCAGAAAGGGCCACCACTCGCAGCACGAGCGGATGGTCGATCAGGTCGGAGTAGAAACCGGTTACCGTCGGGATCGACAGCTTGACGATCACGGGCTGGTCGGTGGGTAGCTCATCGAGGGCTGCCAGCACGTCCTTTTTCAAGAGAGTTTCGGCCTCGGCCTTGTCGAGGGCATTCACGTCGACTTCGGGTTCCAAGATCGGCACCAGGCCGTGGGCGAGAATCTGCGCTGCAACGGAAAACTGTTGGTCGACGATCGCCTGGATTCCAGCGGGGTTGGCTGACTTGATCACGGAACGCATCTTCGTGCCGAACATCGTGCGCTCAACGGCACGTGTGAGGAGGGGTTCCAGCTTGGTGAGCGGCTTCATCAGCTGGACACCGTCTACCTCGACGGCGAGGCCCTGGTCGACCTTGACGATTGGCACAATACCTCGGGCGGTGAGGTAGTCACCCGTCAACTGGCCGTCAACGGTGCGGTCCATGGCCTGCTCGAAGAGGATCGTGGCGAGGATGCGATCGGAGGTGAAGCTTGCGGCCGTCATTACGCGGGCGCGCATCTGATGCATCAGGTCGAACATTTGCTCGGCGGTACTGTAGTACGACGGGTCTATTCCATAGAGCTCCAGTGCGCCACTCGTGCTACCGCCGCTCTGATCGAGCGCTGCGACGAAGCCGACTCCGGTGTTCATTCTTTCTGCTTGTTCGGTATTCACAGTCCCTCCAAAGGTTGTGGACTCCATTTCAGTCTAGTGAGCAGCGATCCTCGTCTGCAGTGGGCCGAGTGGCCGAGGGCGGTGTGTCCGCCACTTCTGTTCTGGTCTGGTCGCCTGAGCATCGCCGCAGGCGCGTTGGTCGACGGCGGCCTCAGGGCAGTGAGAGGGTGTCGAGGGTCGCGCGCAGGGTATCAGCCGAGTGCTGGAATAGTTCCTGCTCCGCGTCGGAGAACGGTACCTCGATCACCCGGGACACGCCATCGGCGTTGACAACCGCCGGAACAGAGAGCGCAACCCGGCTGATGCCGCGATAGTCGGTGAGCAAGGAACTGATCGGAAGTATGGCGCCCTCGTCTCGCAGCACGGCCTCCACGATCCGGGCGCCGGAGAGTCCGATCGCATAGTTCGTGGCGCCCTTGCCTGCGATCACCCGGTACGCGGCGGTCTTGACGTCCTTGGTGATGGCCGCGAACTCGGCCTCAGAGAACTTCGCCCGGTCGTCGGATGCCGGCGAGATGTCGTCCTTGACCCATTCGGAGAGGGAGATCGGACCGACGCGAGCCTGAGACCAGAGCGGGAATTCCGAGTCGCCGTGTTCGCCGATGATGTCGGCGTGTACGTTGGCAATCGCGACGCCGACGCGGTGCGCGAGCAGCCAGCGAAGCCTCGAGGAGTCGAGGACGGTGCCTGAGCCAAAAACCCGTGCCGACGGGAGTCCGCTGAAGTGAAGGGCCGCGTAAGTGACGATGTCGCACGGATTGGTCACGATCATGAACACGGCGTCCGGCGCCCGTTCGACGAGCTTGGGCATCAACTCACGCAGGATGCCGACGTTGACGGCAGACATATCGAGACGCGATTGACCCGGGTGCTGCCGGGCTCCCGCTGTGATCACGACCATGTTCGAGCCCGCGATCGCGTCGAGGTCCGCCCCGCCGGACACGCAGGAGGCACCGGTGAACTGCGTGCCGTGGGCGAGGTCGAGTACTTCGGCTTCGACCTTGGGCTTGTTGATGTCATAGAGCACCACCTCGCGGGCTGATTGCCGGATCAGCGCCGCGTAAGCGAGCGAGGTGCCGACGGCGCCCGCCCCGATGATAGCCAGTTTGGAATTCTCGATTGCACTCATGAGCCCACTCTCCTCCTTCGCGGTTTCCTCCGTCGCAGCGAATTGTAGGTCACCTGGATGTCGCTGCATCCTTGATGCATGGAAACACGGCCGATCGGCCGTATCGCTCGTCTCGCTGGCCGATTTCCGATCTGCAGATGTAGCATGAAAATGCGATCCCGTCCACCGATTGTGATGGGTCATATGTGCACTTTCGATGTGAACGCGTGTATGTCTCGGTCGCTCATCCAGTGAACCAGGCTCAGTAGCGAGCAGTTCATGAACCGTCTGAGACCGAGGGAATCCATGGCCGATGCAACGCACGAATCCACCAACAGGTCCGAAGTACCACAGTCTGGTGAGCCCGCCGAGGTCTCGCCCGCTGCCGAGGTCTCGGTCCGGCGCTGGAATGAGCTGAAGCGCGAGTACAACCTTCGCCA
>NZ_JASJVI010000131.1:0-7626 GCF_035019865.1 Cryobacterium sp. 10I5 | reverse complement strand
CAAAACACCTTCCCGAGCGCCGCGAGGGTGTTTTGTCCGCAACTCAGCCGGGCACCGCACCCGGCTCGCCCCCGGACACGCTGCGCGGTCTCGACGCGGCCGAGTTCACCGCGGAGGACCTCCCGCGGCTCGAGGAGTTGCGAGGGCTGCGGATCGACCGCATCGGCGCGGAACCCGGCTACCGCGAGCTCATCGAGACGCCCGAACTGACCATCACGACGGTCGAGACGAACCAGCGGGACTGGTTCGACCTGGGCGTGATCGTCACGATCGACGGCCGCACGGTACCCTTCGGGCCGCTGTTCAAGGCGCTCGCCCTGGGCAAGCCGAAGCTGCTGATGATCGACAACACCTATCTCTCGCTGCGCCAGCCCGCGTTCGAGCGGCTGCGGACGCTGATCGACGAGGCCCGCAGCCTCACCGAATGGGAGACCGGCCTGCGGATCAGCCGCTACCAGGCCCAGCTCTGGGCCGAGTTCGAGGATCTCGCCGAACACACCGAGCAGGCCGCGGCCTGGCGGTCCGCGGTGTCCGGACTGCTCGAACGAACCCGCGCGGTCGACGACGGCGACGGCCGCGGTCTCCTCGCGCCCGTGCCGGTACCCGCGGGAGTGACCGCGACCCTGCGCCCGTACCAGCTCGAGGGTTTCGCCTGGCTCGCGTTCCTCTGGAAGCATCGCCTGGGCGGCATCCTCGCCGACGACATGGGCCTCGGCAAGACGTTGCAGGCCCTGACCCTGATCGAGCACGCGACGCGCGAACCCGACCCCGCAACCGAAACCGAACCCGGGCCAGAACGCGGCCCGGCGCCCGCCCGACCGCATCGCCCCTTCCTCGTGGTCGCTCCGACCTCCGTCGTCTCCAACTGGATCGCCGAGGCCGCCCGCTTCACCCCCGGCCTCCGCGTGCACGGCGTCGAGACCACCCAGTCGACCGTCCTCGGTCGCGGCGGCACAACGCTCGCGGATGCGGCCCTGCACCACGACGTGATCGTCACCTCCTATACGCTCTTCCGTCTCGACTTCGCGGCGTACCGCGCCCAGGGCTGGGCCGGGCTGATTCTCGACGAGGCCCAGTTCCTCAAGAACCACGCCTCCCGGCTGCACGCCTGCGCCCGCGACCTCGACGCGCCCTTCAAACTCGCCATCACCGGGACGCCGATGGAGAACCGGCTGCTCGAGCTCTGGTCCTTGTTCGCGATCGTCGCACCCGGGCTCTTCCCCTCCGCCCGCCGGTTCAGCGAGGAGTACGTCCGCCCGATCGAGAACCGCGACGAACACGGCGTGCGGCCTGCAGGCACGACAACCGACGGCGGGCAGCCCGGAAACCCGGCGCTCATCGATCGGCTGCGCCGCCGCATCCGCCCCCTGATCCTGCGCCGCACCAAAGACGTCGTCGCCCGGGAACTTCCGGAGAAACAGGAGCAGGTGCTCCGCATCGAACTGAACCCGCGGCACCGGGCACTCTACGACACCTTCCTGCAGCGCGAACGACAGAAGCTCTTCGGCCTGATCGAGGACCTCGACGCGAACCGGTTCATCGTGTTCCGGTCCCTGACACTACTGCGGATGCTGAGCCTCGACCCCTCCCTGCTCGGCGACACCTACGCGGACGTGCCCTCGAGCAAGCTCGACGCGCTCTTCGACCAGCTCGACGACGTCGTCGCCGAGGGCCATCGGGCGCTCGTGTTCAGCCAGTTCACCTCATTCCTCGGCAAGGCCGCCGCACGGCTCGACGCCCAGGGCACCCCGTACTGTTACCTCGACGGTTCGACCCTGAAGCGCTCCGAGGTCATCGACCGGTTCAAGACCGGCACGGCGCCCGTGTTCCTGATCAGCCTCAAGGCCGGCGGCTTCGGCCTCACCCTGACCGAGGCGGACTACGTGTTCCTGCTCGACCCGTGGTGGAACCCGGCGACGGAGACGCAGGCGATCGACCGAACCCACCGCATCGGCCAGACCCGCACGGTCATGGTCTACCGGCTCGTCGCCGCGGACACCATCGAGGACAAGGTGATGGCGCTCAAGGAGCGCAAGGCCCTGCTCGTCGGCTCCGTTCTCGACGGTGCCGGCCTCGACGGGGCTGGCCTGGAGCGTGCCGGCCTGGAGGGTGCAGCGGTGGCAACGGATGCCGGCGACGACTTCACCGCGGACGACATCCGGGCGCTCCTCGCGCCCTGAGCCCCGCCGGCCGCCAGCCGGCGGCTCGCGAGCGACCTAAGCGGACGCCGGCAGCTCGGCGGCTATCGACGCGGCCCAGGCATCGATCGCGACCCAGTCGCGGAAGTCACCCTCCGGGAGCAGGTCCCGGCCGGCCGGGATCATTCGCACGAGCCGGTCGCGGCGGCGCAGCGCCTCCGGGTTGAGCGCCCCGAAGAACACCTTGGTTCCCTGCGGTTCGAGCGCGGCCACGAACTCGTCGAACTGCTTCGGCTCGGCCTCGAGGATCAGCTCGCGCCCTTCGGCGTTCCTGGTCGCGGTCCCGAGCGGGCCGCTGCTGAACAACCAGACGGGGCGGGAGGTGAGCAGCTCGAGGTTGCCGCGAACGAAGTCGACGGCATCCTTCCGCCACGAGCCCATGTACGCGGAGCTGCCGATCACGAACGCGGTGTACCGGTCGGGATTCTCCACGGCCGAGACGGACTTCGCTTCGGCGTCGCGCCCTGCCTCGCGCAGCTTCCTCGCGATGCGCTCGGCGATCCCCTCCGTGGCACCGTACTTGCTCGAATACCCCACGAGAACCACCACGGTCCGCCTCCTGTGCTTCGGTCTTGCCTGCACTGCCATTCTGCTCCTCCCCGCGTCCGCGGCAGCCCGGAAGCCTGCCCCTCGTTCGGGTGTTCGCAGCGGATTTCCGGGACCTGCCCGCTGATATGCTGGGCAGACGCAGGCGGAGGGGCACCGGTACAATGACAACGCTGGCTCGCCGCCTCGGCACGTTCGTTCGGTATGTAGCCTCATCAGGCAATTGGCTTGTCTGGTTCACGTGCCTCCTGCTCTCCGCCTACACGGTCGCGCTCGTCTCGCAGGGCTCGGAGTTCAGCCCCTTCGTCGATGTGTGGCTCGCGATCATCACGAAGCTGAGTCTCGTCGCCGTGGCGTGGACCGCCGTCTTTCGCGCCGGCTTCGACCGCCTCGAGATCGTCTTCTCGGCGAGCGCCATCACGATCGTGGTGGCGGCAGACAGCTACGCTTACTTCCGGCCCGATGATTCCAGGCAGTCGCAGACCCTGCCCGACATCGGATACTTCTTCTTCTATGTCCTGATCGTCACGGCAATCGTGGTCCTTGCGCGCCGGCAGCGCCGCGCTCCGGGCTGGCCGGTCCTCCTCGAAGGCGCGATCGGAATCCTTGGTGCCGGTTCGGTGCTCGCGGCTCTCCTCACGCCGATCCTCGCTTCCGCAGGGACGACCATTGAGGCAGGCGCGACCGCCGTCGTCGTGACCTACCCGCTGTTCAACGCGATGCTCGTGCTCGTGATCGCCGGAACCGCGGCGACGCAGGGACCGGATCCCCGACGGCGGTGGATGCTGCTCGTGCTCGGGCTGATGATCTTCTCGGCGACCGAGATCGTCTACCTCCGTATCGGAGATGCCTACGTCATGGGCACCTCCCTCGACGCGGGCTGGGCGATCGGGCTCGGGCTCGTCGCCGTCTGGATCGATGCCTCGTCGCGCGAGACCGAGACGCACGGCCACGCCCAGGACAGCGTCGCTGCCGTCGCCGTTCCGATCGTCTCGACGGGCGCGGGCCTCGGGGTGCTGATCCTCGCGAGCCAGGTGCCCGTGACCGGCGTCGCCATCGCGCTGGCCGCGACCGCCCTCGCCCTCGCCTCCCTCCCGCTCGTGTCCCGGCAGATCGTGCTGCGGCGTCAGGCCAGGACCGACGACCTCACCGGGCTGCCGAACCGGCGCGCTTTGTACGGCGACGTCACCGCCCGGATCACCCGGGAGCCCCGGCGTCGCCGCGCCCTTCTCCTCCTCGACCTCGACAGGTTCAAGGAGGTCAACGACAGCCTCGGGCACAACGCCGGCGATCGTCTGCTCGTGCAGGCCGGCATCCGCCTGTCGGAGCAACTGGGCGAACAGGACCTGCTCGCCCGGCTCGGCGGCGACGAGTTCGCGATCCTTCTCGACGACGTCGGCCATGCCGAAGCCGTCGACTTCGCGATCCGGGTGCGCGCGGCACTTGCCGTGCCGTTCATCCTCGAGGGAATCGCCCTGCAGACCGGGGTGAGCGTGGGCATCGCGCTGTACCCGGAGCAGGGCAGCGACCTGACCGGGTTGATGCGCAAGGCCGACATGGCCATGTACAAGGCGAAATCGACCAGAAGCGGCCACCACGTCTACCGGAGCAACGACGACAGCCACGGCGACCTGAGGCTGCGCACCCTCTCCGAACTGCGGCTCGCTCTCGAGGACGACCAGCTCATCGTGCATTACCAGCCCAAAATCGACCTCGCCTCAGGGAGCGTCGCCGGCGTCGAGGCTCTCGTGCGCTGGCAGCACCCCACCCGCGGACTGCTCTTCCCCGACCAGTTCCTCGTGCTCATCGAAGAGGCCGGGCTCATGCACGCGCTGACCCAGCGGGTACTCGCTGTCGCGCTCGACCAGGCGAAGGTCTGGACCGCCGCGTGGACCGGGGACCTGCCCCTCTCGATCGCCGTGAACCTGTCGGCGAGTTCCCTCGTCGACGCCGAGCTTCCCGAACGGATCGACACTCTCCTCGCGGAACGCGGCCTGCCTGGCTCGGTGCTCGAACTGGAGATCACTGAAGACTTCCTGATGAGCGACCGGGACCGGGCCAGGGACATTCTGGCCAGGCTCCGCGCGAATGACATTCGCATTTCGATCGACGACTTCGGCACCGGCTACAGCTCGCTCGCCTATCTCCGCGACCTGCCCATCGACGAACTCAAGCTCGACCAGTCCTTCGTCTTCCCGCTCAAGGACGACCCGCGCGCCGCGGCGCTCGTGAAGTCCTCGATCGAGCTCGCGCACGGCCTCGGGCTGCGCATGGTCGCGGAGGGCGTCGAGAACGCCGCCACCTACGAGGCCCTCGCCGGTTTCGGCTGCGACCAGGCCCAGGGGTACTTCATCTCCCGGCCGATCCCGGCGGATGCCTTCGACCGATGGCACGCTGACCGCCGGTCGGTCGCGGAGCCGGTCGCCACGTGACGATCCTGCGCGGAGGGGCGCGCACCCTGAAGGCGCCGAGCCAGGACCCGGAGCTCTCGGCCGGGCAGCCGTCGAGCCGACCGCTGTGGATCATGGGCGTCCCGCTCGCACTCTACGTCGTGATGCTCATCGCTAAGGGCAGCGGTTACAGCGTCGTCGTCGACTTCGGCGTCGCCGAGCTCGTTGGTCTGGCGGCCGTCGTGGTCTGTTGGGCCGCCGTCCGCCGGGCCGGCTTCGTGCGGCGGGAAGTGACACTCGCCGCCGCCGCGGTCACGTGCAACGTCCTCGGCGACATCATCTTCACCGTGCTCACCCAGTTCTTCGGGTATCCCGGCTCCCCCTCGCTCGCCGACGTGTTCTATCTGGCCTTCTACGGCCTCATCGTCTCCTCCCTCTTCGTCACTGCCCGGCGGCAGCTCCGCAGGGTGCCCTGGGCGGCCTTCCTGAACAGTGCCGTCGGCTCGGTCAGTGTCGCCGCGTTCATGGCCGTCATCCTCAACCCGGTGCTCGTCTCTGCGTCAGCCGAGCCGTTGTCCCTCGAAACGGTGGTCAGCCTCGCATACCCGTTGCTTGACCTTCTGTTGATCGCGGCCATCGCGGGCGTTGCTGCGCTGTATGGCCGTCATGCCGGGCGCGCCTGGGTCGCCCTCATCGCCGGCCTCGTGCTCTTCACGGGCGCAGACGTGGTCTTCGCGCTCCAGGACGGCGGCTACGCCCTCGGCACCCTGCTCGACGTCAGCTGGACGATCGGGATCGTGCTCATCGCCGTCTGGGTAGACCGGGCGTCGTACCCCGTGACCGGGCCGGCGCGGGAGCCGAACGGTGTGATGGCGTTCGTCGTTCCGGCGATCGCGACGGCCGCTGGGCTCGGGATCCTCATCTACGCGACCCAGGTCCACATTTCGGCGCTCGCGATCGGTCTCGCCGGCGTCACCGTGGCTCTCGCGGTCATCCCGATGATCTCGAGGGAGCGGGGACTCAACCACCTCTCACGCACAGACGACCTGACCGGACTGCCGAATCGCCGGGCCATGTATTCCGACGTCGCGGCGCGGCTCTCGTCCGACCGGAAGCAGGGCAGCGCGCTCCTCCTTCTCGACCTGGACCGGTTCAAGGAGGTCAACGACAGCCTCGGTCACGATGCCGGCGATCGACTCCTGGTTCAGGTGGGCGTGCGGTTGGCGCGCGAGCTCGGACCGCTCGACCTGCTGGCGCGGCTCGGCGGCGATGAGTTCGCGATCCTCGTCGCACGCAACAGGGATGCGGAGGCATCCGCTCTCGCCGATCGGTTGCGTGCGGCGCTTGCGGTGCCCTTCACGCTCGAGGGGATTTCACTGCAGACGAGTGTCAGCATCGGCATCGCACTGTACCCGAGTCATGGCCGCGACCTGAGCGCCTTGATGCGCAAGGCCGACACGGCGATGTATGTGGCGAAGTCCTGCGGCAGCGGGCATCACGTCTACCAGTCCGACGATGACCAGCACAGCGAGGTGCGCCTGCGCACCCTTCAGGAACTGCGGGAGGCCCTCGCCGAGGACCAACTGGCACTGCACTACCAGCCCCGCATCGACCTCGACACGTCAGAGGTCCATGCCGCCGAGGCGGTGGTCCGCTGGAACCACCCGGTGCGCGGCCTGTTGCAGCCCGCCGATTTCGTCGATCTCATCGAGGACGCCGGGCTCGTGAGGGCGATGTCGGAGACCATGCTTGTGCAGGCGCTCGACCAGGTGGTCGCCTGGCGGGACCACGGGCTCGACCTCGGCCTCGCGATCCGGCTTCCCCCTGCCGCGCTCATCGACGCCGGCCTCCCCGAACACCTCGGCGCCATGATCGCGAATCGGGGGTTGCCCGCGTTCGTGCTCACCCTCGAGATCAGCGAGGAGTTCCTGCTCGCCGACCAGTCCCGGGCGCGCGCGGTGCTCAACCGGTTGCGGAGCCAGGGCGTGCGGATGTCTGTCGACGACTTCGGGACGGGCTACAGTTCCCTCGCCCTGCTGCGCGACCTCGCGATCGACGAACTCCGCCTGGACGAATCCTTCATCGTGGCGATGGGACACGACGATCGTTCGTCGACCCTCGTCAATTCCGCGGTCGCCCTCGCCCACAGCCTCGGATTGCGGATGGTCGCAGAGGGTGTGGACAACGACGAGGCATACGACGCCCTGGTACGGTTCGGCTGCGACTCCGCCCAGGGCCGCGTGCTCAGCGAGCCGCTCCCCGCCGCCGAGTTCGAGGCCTGGCTGGCCGGCCGCCTTGTCGCGGAGCAGACCCGGGAGTAGAACGAGGAGTGGAGAGGATCCGCATGTTCTGCTCCCAACGAAAGCTCGGACTGGCCGTCGTACTCGCGTTCAGCATGGTTCTGGTCGGCTGCGCGCAGTGGCTCCCCAGCCCGACGTCGGGCCCAACGTCGACGTCCGCTTCCACCCCCACCGCGTCCCCCACCGCGTACC
>NZ_JASJVI010000130.1:0-7638 GCF_035019865.1 Cryobacterium sp. 10I5 | reverse complement strand
GTTGGGCACCACAGGTGGTGCCCAACGAAGCCAATATTCAAGCCTTTCGAGGCGGGTCGTGAAACTCACACTCAGCAGCCTCGTAGTCAACCCGAAAATGGGGCCGCTCGAAAAATGTTGAATTCCGCCAATTTCGCCAAACGAGCACCGTTGTCTCAGTTTTTTACTTGGCCCACTTCACGCGTAGAAGGTTTTACCGCAGCAGCTCACACCTCTGGACTTGTCGGGGGTTCGGCCGCCGCTCAGTCGTGGGTTAGCCGTCGCTGTACGGAATCCTGTTGACCTGCACATGCTGCCGGGGCCAGCAAACGCGCGCATGAAGGTGCGAAGTTCCTCACCGTGACCGAAACCGACCGGGGGTTGTCTTCCTTATCGGGTTTAGTCGTAGAGGTATTGTTCGAGTCGGGGTACGCGCAGGAGTGCGAGGGCGCGTTTTTCGATTTGTCTGACGCGTTCCCGGGTGACGCCCTGGACGGCTGCGACCTGTTCGAGGGTGTGCGGCTCGCTGCCGTCGAGTCCGAACCGGGCGGTCAAGATGGCCTGTTCCCGGGACGGCAGTCGGTGAAGGTGGAAGGAGATATCGGCCCGGCGCAGGGTCAGGGTCGCGTATTCCTCGGGTTCGGGCAGGTCGCCGTCTTGGATGAGTTCGGAGATGTCCCCGACACCATCACCGATCGGCATGTCCAAAGAGATGGGTTCGCGGTCGTAGCTGAGTAACCGGGACACGTCCTGGGCCGTGAGAAGAGTGGCAGCTGCCAGTTCCTCGATGGTGGGTTCCCGATCTAGGGAAATCATTAGGTCGCGGCGGATTAGCTTGATTTTGTTGAGCTTTTCCGCGGTGTGCACGGGGATGCGGATCATGCGGGACTTGTCGGCTATGCCGCGGTGGATTGCTTGGCGGATCCACCAGGTGGCGTAGGTGGAGAACTTGTAGCCGGTCGTGAAGTCGTACTTTTCTACCGCGCGGACGAGGCCGATGTTGCCGTCCTGGACGAGGTCCATGATCGGCACCCCGCGGCCGGAGTAGTGTTTGGCGATGCTGACGACGAGGCGGAGGTTGGCTTCGATGAAGTGGTTCTTCGCCCGGCCGCCGTCGTGGGCGAGCCAGGAGAGTTCCCGGGAGAGTTCGGGGTCATCGACCCCGTGCGAGAGTTTCTCTGCGGCGAAGAGTCCGACTTCGATGCGCCGGGCGAGGTTGACCTCGTCCTCGGCGCTGAGGAGCGGGCCTTTGCCGATGCGGCGCAGGTAATCACCGAAAGCATCCGTGGCCTCGCGCGCATAGCGCCCGGCGACCGCCGGGCGAACAAGCGAGACTGGGGAGGTGGTCGTCGGGGCTTGGGTTTCGGCGCTCATTTCGTTGCCGCCCCGGCGATACTCTCCACCGCTCGGGCCAGGGTGGACATGGCACGGCATTCTAGAGGCCTGATGAGACTCGTTGCCTCGAAGGTATTCCCGACGTGTTGAATGTAGCCGAGGATAACGGAGGCTGGCTCATCCCCGTCTCGCTGACCTCGTACTTGCCAGGTCGTCGCGGAAACGGCGACTAAACTAACGCTGCCGTGCTGACGTGAAGCTAGGACATGTTCGGGCATGAACGCCTCCAAATCACAATGGGAGGTTCAGTACACATGCTGAAAAGAGAACTCTCAAGAGGGTTGACGTACCCCTGCGCACCCCTGTAGGGGGGTGTTCAGCCGTCGCTGCGTCAAGTCGCGATGAGTTGGAAAGAAGCCCCTCGTTGGTCAGCCGTGGGGTCGTCTGGGACCGACGGCCTTGGCAAAAACGACATGCTCCTCGAACGGTGCAGGTCCTACGAACTTGCTGACATTTGGGCGATGAAAGCGTGCCGACGCACGGTTTCGGATGGAGTGTTGAGACCTTGATGCATGCAGGGTCGTGATTATGTTCAGCGTCAGTTGTTTGATACTGGGGCGTTCGCGAAATTCGCACGCAGAAGAAAGCTACTGATGGAGAGAGCCTGCACTCACGAGGCGGTCACCGCGTGATTCTTGGAAAGACCGATCAAGTCTTTTCCGAAGGAGTACACGCGATGACCGCACCTCATTTTATTGACCCTGCCCGTTTCCTGTCCGAACAACTTGAGCAAGCCTCGCCGGACCTGATGCGGCAGATGCTGACCACGTTCATCAACGCGCTGATGAGCGCCGAGGCCGAAGCCGTCTGCGGCGCCGAATACGGCCAGATCTCCGCCGACCGGACCAACTCCCGCAACGGCTACCGACACCGTGATTTCGACACCCGCACCGGCACCCTCGATGTCGCGATCCCGAAGTTGCGCACCGGCACCTACTTCCCGGACTGGCTCCTCGAGCGCCGCCGCCGGGCCGAGGCCGCCCTGACCAGCGTCGTGGCGACCTGCTACCTCCTCGGGGTGTCGACCAGGCGGATGGAGAAACTAGTCGAGTCCCTCGGTATCACCCGCCTCTCCAAGTCGCAGGTGTCGATCATGGCCAAGGACCTCGACGAGCAGGTCGAGCAGTTCCGCACCCGCCCCCTCGACGCCGGCCCCTACACGTTCGTCGCCGCCGATGCCCTGGTGCTGAAGGTCCGCGAGGGCGGCCGTGTCGCCAACATCCACGCGCTCCTCGCGACGGGCGTAAACAAGGACGGGCACCGCGAGATCCTGGGCTTGCAGGTCACCAGCGCCGAAGACGGCGCCGGCTGGCTCGGCTTCTTCCGCGACCTGACCGCCCGCGGCCTCACCGGTGTGAAACTCGTCACCAGCGACGCCCATGCCGGCCTCGTGGCCGCGATCGGGGCCACCCTGCCCGGTGCGACCTGGCAGCGCTGCCGCACCCACTACGCCGCGAATCTGATGTCCGCGACCCCGAAGTCCAGCTGGCCGTGGGTGAAGACCCTGCTCCACTTGCGTCTACGACCAGCCCGACAAGGACGCCGTGCACGCCCAGTTCGACCGAGTCCTGAACGCCCTCGAAGAGAAGCTGCCCGCGGTCGCCACTCACCTCGAGAGAGCCCGGGCCGACGTGCTCGCGTTCACCGGGTTCCCGAAGGAGATCTGGCGTCAGCTCTGGTCCAACAACCCACAGGAACGCCTCAACCGTGAGATCCGCCGCCGCACCGACGTCGTGGGCATCTTCCCCGACCGTGGCTCCCTGATCCGGCTCGTCGGCGCGGTCCTGGCCGAACAACACGACGAATGGATCGAAGGCCGCCGCTACCTCGGCCTCGACGTCCTCAGCCGCTCACGCCTCACCCTCATCCCGACCGAGAAGGAGGAGCAAACAACCGAACTCAGCGCCCTCAGCGCCTAAAAATCCAAGAATCACGCGGAAAACTCGGTACACCACACATTTGGACTTGACCTGCAACACGCCCATCAGGGCCGGGGTTACACCACGCTATTGGACGCAACCGGCCACGCGCGGCGGCGCGACCCTCTAGTCGAGCTGGGGCCACTCTTCTTTGTGACTGAATCCCCTTGAGTTGTCGACCATTTTTAAGTAGGTCGGTGCCAGTGCCCACAGCGCGACGTTCACAATAATAGGCACCGGGGATATCGCGGCGAACAGTTTTCGCCCCCGGTCGGCCTCCGCGCCAGCAAGCAGAGTCGACGTTCCGCGCAGTTGAATGCCCTGAAGCTTCGTGACGTCTTTTTCTTGGGTGGAAATGGTCGCGGCGACGGTGGGATTGGCCAGCATCAGGCGCCCATGGGCCGTGTTCGGGCTCGTGACGAACAGCAGCCTCCGCCCGGGCAGGTCAAACGAGTAGAACACATTCGCCGCCCACACCGAATTTTCGGCGCTGGCGGCGAGCGACACCACGTGGTGGCTGGCGATATACCGGTCGATCGCCGCGGTGAACGCGGGCGATGTGGTTCTGGCGGCCATGGTTTAGAAGACCAAAGACCAGAGCGTGGTCACCGGAATAACGAAGATCAGCGCCGGCAGCATATTCGCGATCGGGAAATTTTTCAGGCCGCAGATTCGAAAACCGGTTGCGAGCATCAGAACTCCACCCACGGCGGAGAAGTTGGCCTCTGCGCCACCGCTCATCAGGGGCTCAATGAACACGGCGCCGAGCTCAATCAGGACCATGATGATGATCTGTGGCACCGCGACCACTCCGACTGCGTAGCCCAAGGTGGTGGCAAAGATTGCAGAAGTCAGAAGGTCGAGCGCGGCCTTGGCGATCAGAATCGACGGGTCGCCGGTCATGCTTTCGTGCAGAGCGCCAAAGATTCCGGTTCCGCTCGCACAGAAGAGCACCACGATGGCCACGTACTTCTCGAGGAATTCTTCATGGGTGATGTTGCCGGGTATCGGCACAACCCGTCCGATGAAGCGGTTTAGCGCCGATGCGGCCACGCCGATGCCCTTCTCGACGTAGGCCAGCTCCCCTACCACGCAGCCGAGGAGAACCGAGATAACCATCACGCCGATGGTATTGACCTTGACGATCATCACCACGCCCATGGCCATCGAAGCCACACCGAAGATTGCAGGCAGGCCGACTTTCAGTCGTGTGGGCATACGACCGCCGAGGGCCGCACCTCCAAAGCCGCCGACCAGCACGGCTACGGAGTTGATAATGGCGCCTATCATTGGACCTTCTTTGATTCGGCTCCCCAGCGGGGGAAGGTGTCGATGTGGATGTCAAACAGGTCGAGAACCCGACCTACGGTCTGGTCAACGATGTCGATCGACGACGTCGGTCTGATGTAAAAGGCGGGGACCGGCGGGAAGATGATCCCGCCGGCCTCGGTCACAGCCGTCATGTTGCGCAGGTGCACCAGTGACAATGGGGTTTCCCGCGCGAGTAGCACCAGGCGGCGACGTTCCTTGAGGATGACGTCGGCCGCCCGCGAGACCAGCGATGCGCTGACGCCCGTGGCTATCTCGGCCAGAGTGCGCATCGAGCAGGGCGCTATGACCATGCCGTCAGTGACGAAAGAACCCGAGGAGATCGACGCTGCGATGTCGGAGGGCTTGTGCACAAAATCGGCAAGGCCCTCCAACTCGTGTTTGGATAGCACCGTTTCGTACTCCCGGGTGATCTGCCCGGAAGGTGATATCACGAGATGGGTTTCGACGTCCTGTCCGCGCAGCACGTCAAGCATCCGAACGCCATAGGCGATTCCGCTGGCACCGGTGATGCCGACAATCAGGCGCTTGCGCGCCACCTAGTCCTCGTACTCGGGGAAGTGAAGGCTCGGAGCCCATGGCCGGGGGTCGACTTCCTTGAACTGGGCGCGGGCGAAAACATCCTTCATGTGGAACGGTGCGGTCGCGTCAAAGATCGTCTTTGCGGTCACGCCCTTCACGGGAAGGCGCGGGTCGTAGTCCGGCTGCTGGCTAGGGTCAAGCACGTGCCCCATCACACCGGGAACCACGATGAGGTCGAGGTCGCCCTGCATCCGGGTGGTCATCGCCCACAGCACGTCGTCGGAGTCGAACGGGTCAACGTCTTCGTCCACGAGGATGACGTTCTTCAGCTCGCTGTAGGTGGCCAGGGCCACCAGAGCGGCCTGGCGGGCACGGCCGTCATCGAACGCCTTGGACTTGTTCACCTGCACAACCGCGAGCAACTTGCCGCCGCCGGCGGTATGTGCGTAGACCTGCGAGACGAAGCCCGGCAGGGCCGCGTCCAACGCGCGAAGGATCGAGGCCTCGGTCGGGATTCCGGCCAGCGAGGTATGCTCCTCGCCCGGGCCGACGAGAGTCTCAAGGATCGGGTGCATCCGGGTGGTCACCGCCGTGACCTTGAAGATCGGCAGCGCGGTGTTGGCCGGGCCGTTGTAGCCGGGAAACTCGGGCATGGCGTGCCCAGTGTCCGAGTGCAGGTCCTCGCGCATACGCACGTTCGGCAATAGCTCGCCCTCGATGACGATCTCAGCGCGCGCGATGGAGTGCTGGTTCACGGTAATGGCCTTGACCAGCTCGACGGGCGAGTGGCGCAGCCCGCCAGCGACCTGCAACTCGTCGTAACCGAACGGTGTGGTCGGCGCCTCGAAACAGGCTCCGATGTAGACGGCGGGGTCGAGACCCATGTTGATGGTTATCGGAAGAGCCTCGCCCTTGGCCTCGGCCTTGAGCCGGAACGCGTCGATGTGGCGGCCCGGCGCGAAGAAGATCGACAGCTCGTCCTTGCCCTGCACTGCGATACGGTGAATAGTGACGTCGGAGTGGCCATTTTCGGGGTCGGTGCCCAGCAGCAATCCCATACAGAAGTACGGTGCGGCGTCTTCCGGCGTGTTCGTCGGGGCCGGCAGCAGCGTACGAATGTCGAAGCCGGGGTCGGAGGCGAGGTAGATCTTCTCCTGCACAGGTGCATTGTTCTTGCCCACAACGACGGGTGCGAGCGCCGCGTTGAAAGCGGCGGCCACAACCTGATTCACTGTCTTCGGGGTGGCGCCGAGCAGGGTCGCGACGCGGCTTCGATCGGCCAGCACACCCACCACAACACGCACGTCATCGAAGCCGGTGATCTTGTTGAACTGCATCGCGGGGCCACGACGAGTGGGCCGCATCACCGTTCCACCAGCGCCGACGTGCTTGTACACGCCCGCCAGTTCGGCGTTCGGGTCGACCGGATGATCGGTCTGGATGAAGTTCTTCGGATCATCGGCGATGAGGGCGAGGGCCGACCTGAGGTCGTTAACCTGTCCCTGCGGCGCCTGGGCTATCGTCGGTTCCGCGCTGTTGATAAGCGCCATGAGGATCCTCCTACGGATTCACGAGCCCTACTAGGCCCAGACACCAGCGTAATCCTTAACTAGTTAAGTATTTTACCCCCGGTGTAAGCCACCCGGCTCATGGATTCAGCCCGGCTTGTGAGCGAGCAGACGCTGCAGCAACCGGATGAGCTGGCGCTGGTCAGCTTCTGCCAGCCCACCCAAGCTCGCTGCCTCGGCAGCGAAAAACTCGTCGAGCACCCCGTCCAGCACGGCGCGCCCATCGTCAGTCAGCGCAAGCTGGTACTGGCGGGCGTCCTTCGGATCCACGCTGCGCGTGACCAACCCCATCTCATGCAAACGCCCGAGGCGCTTCTTCATTCCCGCCTGCGTCACGAACATCTGGCCAGCAAGCTGTGCCTGCGTAACAAACGTGTCACCATCGGCGCGATAAAGCGCCGCGAGGATATCGAAAATCTCCCGTGACAAGCCATGGGCGGCCAACACAACATCCGCACCGGAACGAAGGTGCATGGCGGTGCTTCTCACCAAGGCGATGAGCTCGACCTGCTGGGAATCATGCCCCCGCCGTTCCCACTGAGCGGCGAGTTCGTGCACGGCGCGAGAGGAATGAGCGTCTCCGTCTGCACTAAATTGTGTCTCAGGCGAAGCCATGCGGACAGGCTACCACCCAGCCCGACTCCGCTGTGAGCGCCGCGACACCAGCAGTTCCTGGCGTCGTCGCGGCAGAAACGCACTCCCGACGAGGGCACTCCCACGTCTTTGCTGTAAAAACCTACTCGTCGCGGTAGTTGTTTCTACTGGAGCCAGCGGCGACCAGACACGCGCCCCGGGCGGAACGTGGAGGAATAGAGGTGCGGCCGCGGGGCTTGGGTTTCGGTGCTCATTTCGTTGCCGCCCCGGCGATACTCTCCACCGCTCGGGCCAGGGTGGACATGGCACGGCATTCTAGAGGCCTGATGAGA
>NZ_JASJVI010000129.1:0-7644 GCF_035019865.1 Cryobacterium sp. 10I5 | reverse complement strand
GCCCCTGCCCGGCCCGTTCATCCCCAGTCGAGGGCGAGCACCCACGACCCGTCGACATCGCGTCGCAGGTCGTACCGGTGTTGCTCCTCGCCCCCTCGGGCCGCGTCGACCCGCCACAGCTCGGTGTCGATCCGGGTGGGTACCCCGTCGTCCTCCCACCAGCGGGTGCGGGTGAACACCGCCTGCGGCTGCCCGATGATGGTGTGTTCGAAGCGGTCCCAGGTGAATGCCCGGGGGTCGCCATCGGCCGATAGCTCGACGTCGACGCGGGTGTCGATGATCTGGGGCATTCGGTGGCTCCTCGCTAATGATCGAACAAATGTTCGATATTGGGAGTGTACGTCACCCCGCCGACACTAGCCAGCGTCGACCGTCGTCGGCCAGGCTCGTCACGAGCCGGGACAGCAGGGAGTCGCCGGAGCGGGAATTCGCCATGGGCCCCAATATGATCCCCGCCGGTCCGCGGGCGAGTAGCGTGGTGCTGATGTCAGGGAAGCCCGCACAGTCGAGGGGAACCGAGGACGCTGCGGCGTTCCCGGTCGATGACCGCGGCGTTGCCGCGCGGCTCTTCGCGATCCTCGACGCTTTCACCGCGCCGCCGGCGAGTTCGCTCACCCTCACCGCGATCTCGCAGCGCACCGGGATTCCGCTGACGACGGTGCACCGTCTCGTCGGCGAGTGGACGAGCTGGGGAGGCCTCGCCCGACAGGAGGACGGCCGCTATGCGCTGGGGATGCGACTCTGGGAGGTCGGCGTGCAGACGCCCACGGCGCGGAACCTCCGTACGATCGCCCTGCCGTACCTGGAAGACCTGTACGAGTCGACCCATGAGCACGTGCACCTCGCGATCCTCGACGGAACCGACGCCCTCTACCTCGAGAAGCTGTCCGGGCACCAGGCCGTACGGGTGATTTCGCGCGTGGGGGGCCGACTGCCGCTGCACGCCACCGGCGTCGGGCTCGTCCTGCTGGCGTTCGCGCAGAACGAGGTGATCCAGGAGTACCTGGCCGGGCCGTTGCCGCGGTTCCTGCCGCAGACAGTGACCGACCCTGAGGAATTGCGGCGGCGCCTGGCCGGCATCCGCAGCCAGGGCATCGCCCGCATGTCTGAGGAGATGACGGCCGGGTCGAGTTCGATCGCGGCGCCGATCAGGGACCGCACGGGCCAGGTGGTGGCGGCCGTGTCGATCGTCACCCGCACCACACCGCGCCCGAGCCCGGAGCAGGAACAGGCCGTGCGGGTCGCGGCCCACGGGGTGGGCAGGGCGCTCGGGTACCGCCGCGCCACGGGCTGAACGCGGATCGGCCACGGACTGATCGCGTACTGATGGCGGGCTGATTGCGGCCTCATCGCGGACCGATCGGACGGGGATCCTCACTCGATGGTCGCAGCCGTCGATAATGGGGGAATGCCCGTTGAGGAGGTCGTTCCCCGTGGTCGCCGGCGACCCCTGCTGTCGGTTCGGGTGCGCATCCTGGCCGCCATCCTTTCCGTTGCAGCGATCGGCATGGTCACGGCAGGGACGACCGCGTATCTGGTGCAGCGCGAACGCACCCTGGATGCTCTCGACGCTTCGCTGAACGTGACGGTCGAGGACGCCCGCTTCATCGCAGGCGACTCCGGGCAGACCACACTGGCCGGCGTGCTCGGCGCCGTCGTGCAGCGGGTGCGGCCGGGAACGAATGAGTCGACTCTCGCCGTCATCAACGGTGCCGCCGCCTTCGCCCCCGCCGGGGACGTCGCCTTCCGCCTCGAAGACGATGCCGGGTTCGTCACGCGGATCACGGCCGAGACGTCACACGGAGCCGTTGTGCTCGGCACCGCCGTCGGGAACGGACGGGCCCTGAGATATGTCGCGACACCGGTGACCGTCGGCACAGACTCCGCCGTCGGGGTGTTCAGCGCCGCCTTTGATCTCGACGCCGAGCTGCGTCCCGTCACGGATGCCTTCCGCACCTATCTGGGAGTGGCAGCGCTGACCCTGGTCCTGCTCGGACTCGTCGGCTGGCTGGTCTCCGGACGCCTGCTGCGTCCCATCCGCGCCCTCCGTGAGGCGGCAGCGCGGATCACCGCCTCCGACATGAGCGAGCGCATCCCGGCGTATGGCCGGGACGACGTCTCCCTCCTGACCGAAACCGTCAACGACATGCTCGACAGGCTCGACCACTCGATCTCCAGCCAGCGTCGCCTGCTCGACGACATCGGCCACGAGCTCAAGACGCCGATCACGATCGTGCGCGGACACCTGGAGCTCATGGACGAATCCGACCCGGCCGACGTCGCGGCGACGAGGGCGCTCGCGATCGACGAACTCGACCGGATGAACGGCCTGGTCAGGGACATCTCCGCACTCGCAGAGGTGAACCGGCCGGTGAGCCTGAACCGGGCGCCTGCCGATATCGCGGCTCTCACCGAACTCGTACGCGCCAAGGCGGCCGCGCTCTCCGACCACCACTGGGTGTCGAGCCGGAGCGCCTCCGTCACGGCCGACGTCGACGCCGAAAAACTCACCCAGGCCCTGCTCCAGCTCGCCGCGAACGCCGTCAGCCACGGTTCGCCACGAGGCACGGTTGACATCGGCAGCGCCATCGACCGCGCGGCAGACGGCTCATCCCGGCTGCGGCTCTGGGTCAGGGACGACGGGCCGGGCATCAGCACCGAGGCGCAGGAGCATATCTTCGAACGCTTCACGCGGGGGGCGGTCGGACGAGGCGAGACTGGTTCCGGACTCGGCCTCGCGATCGTCGCGGCCATCGCCGATGCCCACGGCGGTTCGGTCCTCGTGACCTCGCAGCCGGGCCAGGGCGCCACATTCACCCTCGACATCCCGATCCCACCCCGAAGCGTCGAAGCGCGAGAGACCACGGAGGTCACCCCATGAGCCGCATCCTGATCGCAGAGGACGAAGCGCGGATCGCGACATTCGTCGACAAGGGGCTGTCGGCGGCCGGGTACGCGACAACGGTCGTGCGGACCGGACCTGATGCACTCGACTTCGCCCTCACGGGCGGATTCGACCTGATGGTGCTCGACATCGGCCTGCCGGGCATCGACGGCTACGAAGTGCTCCGCAGGCTGCGCGCGGAGGATTCTGCCCTCCCGGTGATCGTCCTCACGGCGCGGGACTCCGCCGAGGACACGCTGGCGAGCCTTCAGGGCGGTGCCAACGACTACATGGCCAAGCCGTTCCGGTTCGACGAGCTGCTCGCCCGCGTGCGCCTGCGTCTGGCGGACGCGTCCCGCGTCCTCGAACCCGTCCTGGGCGTTCCCGGGCTGCAGCTCGACCTGCGCAGCCGCCGGGCGATCGTCGGTGATCGCCAGGTCGACCTGTCGGCCAGGGAATTTGCTCTCGCCGAGGAATTCCTGCGCAACCCCGACCAGGTGCTCAGCCGGGAACAGCTGCTCAGCCGGGTCTGGGGCTACGACTTCGATCCCGGTTCGAACGTGGTCGACGTCTACGTCGGTTATCTCCGGGCCAAGTTCGGAGCCCTGCGCATCGAAACGGTCAGGGGAATGGGCTACCGGCTGCGCTGATCGCGTCGAGCCGGCAGCCCATCGTTCCCGTCCCGGTGACGTGTCCGGCCGGAGATCGGTGTCTGTCGAGCTCTAGCCGTTGTTGCCGTGCTCGGTGCTGTCGTGGCCGGAGTTGCCGTGCCCGGAGTTGCCCGAGCCGGACGTGACCGTTCCGTGGTCGTCCGTTCCGTGGTCGTCGCCGACGTCGTGAATGGCCGGGTTGTCGATGCCGTGGTCGTCGCCGACGTCGTGGGCGGGTCTTGCCGGCGTGGCGGGCACCGCCGGGGCGGCGGCGTGGTCGTCACCGACGTCGTGGGTGGCCGGGTCGTCGACTCCGTTGTCGTCGGCGAGGGAATCTGCATCGTGGTCGTCGGTCGTTTCGGCGGGAGCAGTCGGCGTTGGCGTGGCGGGGTCGGTCGCGTGATCGTCGCCGAGTTCGTGGGTGGCCGGGTCGTCTGTGCCGACGACGGTTCCCGGTGCGGTCGTGCTGGAACTGCTGACCGGCGCCGGGATGTCGTCGCCGTGCCTGCCCGTGTCTGCCTGTGCGGTGGCGATACCCGCAGACAGAAGCCCGGCGAGGCCGATGGTGGCGAAAACGAGGGAACTCTTCTTTGTCAGGTGGGCCATGAGGTGTCCTTTCGAAGGCGCCGGGACCGGCGCTACAGCGGATGTCACTGTGTGGTCCCACTCTGCGGTGTTGTTCTAAGCCCGGAAGGAGAGGTCGGTGAGAGCCCTCTTAGTGTTCGAGCGGTTCAGTCCTTGCCGCTGCCACCGCTGCTGCCGCTCGTGCTGCCACCGCTGCTGCCGCTCGTGCTGCCACCGCTGCTGCCGCTTCCTCCCGATCGGTTGCCGCCGTGGTCATCCACGACCACGGGGGTCGGGGCCGGCACCAGCTCGGGTGCGGGCGCGGTGGTCGATGGGGTGGCCGGTGTCGTGGACGGCACCGTGCCGACGGACGGCGCTCCGGTGGGGTCCGCGCTCGGCACTGCGACCGGAGAGTCGTTCAGGGCGGGTGAGGGGGTTGCGACGGTGACCCCGGGGACGGTGAGGGGCGTCCCCGGCTGGTCCGCGAGCGCGAGCGAGCTCATCATGGCTGCGACAAGGCCGGCCGTGGCGACGACGGCGATCGCGGCCCCGGCGAAGACGGCACGGGTCCGCGGCCGCCGGCTGTCGGGTGCTGGAATGGGCTCACGCATTGGTCTGCTCCTGTTCAGCCGGGGGAGGCTCACGGCCAGTGTGCCGTCATCGGGCCCCGGGGCCGTCATCCGACACTGTCCTGTCCGACACTGTCCTGTCCGACACTGTCCTCGTCGTCGATGAGGCGGACGCGAGACCCCGATGAGAGCTTTCTTAGAAAACCCTGCTCGCCATGAGTCCGGGCCGCGGTCTTTCACTCAGTGGAAACCACCACCTCGGGCTGTCGTGGACTCCGCAAGATAGTGCGATCACCTGTCATCGTCGCTAGGAGAACCCGTGTCCCCAGAAAACACCCGTGTCGCCATCATCGGCGCAGGCCCCGCCGGTCTTCTCCTCAGCTGGGCGCTGCGGGACGCCGGCATCGACTCGATCGTGGTCGAGAACCGCTCGCAGGACTACGTGCTCGCCCGGATCCGGGCCGGCGTCCTCGAGCAGAGCGCCGTCGAAACCCTCACCCGACTGGGGCTCGGCGAGCGCATCAGGACCGAGGGCCTCGAACACGACGGCATCTACCTGCAATTCCGGGGCGAGCGCCACCACGTCGACTTCCAGGAGCTGATCGGCCGCAGCGTCACGGTCTACGGCCAGCAGGAAGTCGTCAAGGACCTCATCGCGGCGCACAACGCCGCCGGGTCCACGATCTACTACGAGGCGGCGGATGTCGCGGTGCACGACCTCGAGTCGAGCGCACCCCGGGTGACGTTCGCCCACGCGGGGGAGCAGCACACGATCACGGCGGACTTCGTCGTCGGAGCCGACGGCTTCCACGGCGTCTGTCGCGCCAGCATCCCCCGCGAAGCCATCACGCTCTACGACCGGAGCTACCCGTACGCCTGGCTCGGGATCCTCGCGAACGTGGCTCCGTCGACCGACGAACTCATCTATGCGCTGCACGAAGACGGGTTCGCGATGCACTCGATGCGTTCGCCGCACGTCTCCCGGCTCTACCTGCAGGTCGACACCGCAGACTCGCTCGAGCAGTGGCCCGACGAACGGATCTGGGAGAACCTGCACGCTCGCCTCGGCGTGCCGGGCTGGACCCTCCAGGAGGGCGAGATCACCGACAAGTCGATCACGCCGATGCGCAGCTTCGTGGCCTCCCGCCTCGCGTACGGGAGCCTCTTCCTCGCGGGGGACGCCGGACACATCGTGCCGCCGACCGGGGCGAAGGGCCTCAACTCCGCCATCGCCGACGTCACCATGCTCGCCGCGGGCCTCGCCGCTCACTATGCGGACGACGACGCCCTCCTCTCCGGTTACGGGGAGGCGGCGCTCCGCCGCCAGTGGCGCGTACAGCAGTTCTCGCAGTGGATGACCGACCTGCTGCACCGCAACCGGACCGACCTGCAGACGATGGAGTTCGACTACCAGAGCCAGCTCGGCCGTCTCGACTACGTCACGGGCTCGGCGCACGCCCAGCGCGAGCTCGCCGAACAGTACTCCGGCCTCCCGTTCTAGCCCCCACTCCCGAGAGGAATCATCGCCATGACCACCACTGCAACGTCACAACACGAGATCTCCGCGGAGATGCAGGCCATCGAGGCGGATGCCCGTGCCCGCGTCGCGGAGGGCAACGCCCCGGAGCTGCACCCGCGCCGCGACTACCCGCCATATCGCAGCTCGATCCTGCGGCACCCCACCCACGAGCTCGTGCGGGCGGACCCCGAGGAGATCGAACGGCACTCACCCGCCTTCGGGCACAGCGACGTGAGCCCGCTCGAGAGCGACCTGACGATCCAGCACAACGGCGAACCGCTCGGCGAGCGGATGACGGTGTCCGGGCGGGTGCTCGACGGCGAGGGGCGTCCGGTGCGGCACCAGCTCGTCGAGGTCTGGCAGGCCAACGCCGGCGGACGCTACGTGCACAAGCGCGACCAGCATCCCGCCCCGCTCGACCCCAACTTCACCGGCGTCGGCCGGGTCATCACCGGTGACAACGGCGAGTACTCGTTCACCACGATCAAGCCAGGCCCGTACCCGTGGCGCAACCACCTGAACGCGTGGCGCCCCGCGCACATCCACTTCTCCCTCTTCGGCACCGCGTTCACCCAGCGCCTGATCACCCAGATGTATTTCCCGGGCGACCCGCTGTTCGCGCTCGACCCGATCTACCAGTCGATCACCGACCCCGCGGCGCGCGCCCGGCTGATCGGCGTGTACGACCACGACCTGAGCGTGCCCGAGTTCTCGCTCGGCTACCGGTGGGACATCGTGCTCACCGGTCCGAAGTCCACCTGGATGGAAAGTGAGGAAGCCCATGACTGAATCGCCTGCCGCCCGGTACGTGCAGACCCCCGCGCAGACGGTGGGACCGTTCTACGGGTTCGCGTTGCCGTACGACGGGGGAGCCGAGCTCGTGCCCGGCCACCACCCGCACGCGATCCGGCTGCACGGCACCGTCTTCGACGGCGCTGGCGACCCGGTGCCCGACGCCATCCTGGAAATCTGGCAGGCCGACGAGACCGGCGCCCTCAGCTCGGAACGGGGATCCCTTGCACGCGACGGTTTCGGCTTCACGGGTTTCGGCAGGGCCGCCGTGGACTTCGGCGGTCACTACACCTTCACGACGGTCGAGCCCGGACCGGTCGCGGGCGGTGCGCCATACGTGCTCGTCACCGTGTTCGCCAGGGGGCTCATCCACCACCTCTTCACCCGGGCCTACTTCCCCGGGCATGCGGAGCAGAATGCCGCGGATGCCGTGCTCGCCGCGGTCCCGGCGGACCGGCGGCACACCCTCGTCTGCGTGCCGGAAGGGACCGGGCCGACGGGCGCGGCCTCGTACCGGTTCGACATCCACCTGCAGGGCGACGACGAGACCGTGTTCCTGGATTTCGATGCCTGAGTCGTCAATGCCTGAGTCGTCAATGCCTGAGTCCGCGATGCCCGAGCTCACCGTCGACGCGGGGCTGCTGGCCCCGCTCGACCACGGCCGCC
>NZ_JASJVI010000128.1:0-7700 GCF_035019865.1 Cryobacterium sp. 10I5 | reverse complement strand
GGTCGGGATCGGGGTGAGTGGAGCGCGCGACCGCACGGCGGCGGCGCGAGGGCCTCACATGGTGCGACCGGGCACGAGGATGCCGCGGCCGACCAGGCGGCCGCTCTCGAGGTCGGCGATCGCGTCGTTGGCGGCCTCGAGCGGGTAGACGGCGGTGTGCAGGGTCACCTTGCCCTGCGCGGTGAGGGTCATCAGTTCGACCAGGTCGGTGTACGTGCCGACAAGGTTGCCGATCACGTTGATCTCGCGCGAGATGATCTCGATCGTCGGCAGGCTGACCGTGCCGCCGTAGCCGATCACGTAGTGCGAACCGCGGTTCCGGAGCAGCTTCGGGGCGAGCAGTTCCGCCCCGCGTTCGCCGACGAAGTCGAAGACGATGTGCGCGCCACCGCCGGTGATCTCGGCGACGGCCTTCTCCACCGCCGCATCGCTCGTCGCGAGCACGGTGTGATGGGCGCCGATCTGACCGGCGAGCTCGAGGGCCGCCTCGGAGAGGTCGACGACGGTGATTTCCGCGCTCGTGATCGCCGCGAGGCTCTGCACGCCGATGTGCCCGAGTCCGCCGGAGCCGATCACGACGGCGTGGCTCCCGGGAAAGAGCACCGGGGCGGCCTTCCGCACGGCGTGGTACGCGGTGAGTCCGGCATCCGCCAGCGCGGCCACGTCGCGGGGCTGGAGTGCGGGGTCGAGCTTGACGACGGCGCGCGCGTTCGTGCGCAGCACCTCGGCCATGCCGCCGTCGACGTTGATGCCGGGGAACGTGGCGTTCTCGCAGTGCGAGTCCTGGCCCTCCCGGCAGGCGGGGCAGAGACCGCAGCTGGTGAGCGGATGCATGATGACCGTGTCGCCGACCGCGACGTTGTGCACGGCCGAGCCGCAGGCCCGCACCCAGCCGGCATTCTCGTGGCCGAGAATGTACGGCAGGTGCGGGTGCTGGATCGGATCCCACTGGCCCTCGATGATGTGCAGGTCGGTACGGCACAGTCCGGCGGCGCCGACGTCGACGAGCACGTCCCAGGGGCCGAGGATCTCGGGCTCCGGGACCTCGTCGACGGTCGGGTTCGCGCCATAGGAATGGATCCGGACAGCCTTCACCGTGACCTCCTGTATCCCGCGACTTCGTTCCGGGCGGCAGTGCCCGGTTGCCGCAACCCGGAGGGGCGGCACGAGATGGTTCATACTCTGCGGCACTCGCCCCGGTGGAGAAAGCGCTCCTCTCACCCCGTGAGAAGCGCGCATCCGGTCGGGCCGCCCCTTCCGCGAAAGCGGGTGAATCGTCGTTCTGGCCGTGTCCAACCGACGATCCACCCGCTTTCGCGGAAAGCCGCAGGGCCGGTTTAATGGAGCTATGACCTCTTCACCCGTTCTGCAGTTCCACGACGGCCACTCGATCCCGCAGCTCGGGCTCGGGGTCTACAAGATTCCGGAGGCGGCCGCAGCCGACGCGGTGCAGGTGGCGCTCGAGTCCGGCTACCGGCACGTCGACACGGCGGCGCTCTATGCCAACGAGGCAGGCGTCGGCCAGGGCATCGCCAGGGCAGGACTCCCCCGCGGCGACGTCTTCGTGACGACGAAGGTGTGGAACGCCGACCAGGGCTACGACAGCACCCTGCGCGCCTTCGACGAGAGCCTCGAAAAGCTCGGCCTCGACTACGTCGACCTGTACCTGATCCACTGGCCGGCCCCGCGCCAGGACAGGTACGTCGACACCTGGCGGGCCCTCGAGGCGATTCGCGCCGACGGGCGTGCCCGCTCGATCGGGGTGTCCAATTTCCACCCGCACCACCTCGACCGGCTCCTCGCCGAGACCGACGTGGTTCCGGTGGTGAACCAGATCGAGCTGCACCCCTGGCTGCAGCAGGCGGATGCCCGTGCCTACGACGCGGCCCACGGCATCCTCACCGAAGACTGGTCGCCCCTCGCCCGCGGCCGGGCGATCGGTGACCCGACGCTCGACGCCATCGGCGCGCGCTACGGCAAGTCCGCCGCGCAGGTCGTGATCCGCTGGCACCTCGAGCTCGGCGACATCGTGATCCCGAAGTCGGTGACGCCATCGCGCATCCGGGAAAATCTCGACGTCTTCGACTTCGCCCTCGACGCGGCCGACCTCGCCGCAATCGCGACCCTCGACTCCGGAGAGCGCACCGGCCGCGACCCCGACGACCTCGACTGACCCACGCGCCCACGCGCGACCGGCGCCCCCGAGCGCCCACGAGCATCCGCGAGAGTACACTTTTGGCCCTTAAACCTCGGGTTTAAGGGCCAAAAGTGTACTCTCGCGGAAAGGCGGAGGCGCGGAAACGCGGGCGCTGGGCGCTGGGCGGGGCGGAGGCTACCAGCGCGGGTGGATCTGGGCGCGGAGGAGGCGGTCGTAGATGTCGCGGACGCCGGCGAGGAACTCCGCGCTGAGCGCGGGGACCGACCCGGCCGCCGCGTTGCCCTGCGCCTGCGTGATCGAGCGCGCACCGGGGATGACGGCGCTCACGCCGTCCTGCTGGGCGACCCAGGCGAGCGCGGCCTGCGCGGGCGTGAGCCCGGCCGGCACGAGGGCGGCGAACTCGGCGGCCGCGGTGAGGCCGGTCTCGTAGTCCACGCCGGAGAAGGTCTCGCCGACGTCGAAGTGGCTGCCGTCGCGGTTGTAGTTGCGGTGGTCGTTCTCGGCGAAGGTCGTGGCGCGGGTGTACTTGCCGGTGAGCAGCCCGCTCGCGAGCGGCACCCGGGCGATGATGCCGACCCCGGCCGCGCGGGCGGCGGGGAGCACGGCGTCGAGCGGCTTGAGCCGGAACGCATTCAGGATGATCTGCACGGTCGCGGTGCCCGGGCGGGCAATCGCGGCGAGGGCCTGGTCGCAGGTCTCGACGCTGAAACCGTACGCCGCGATGGTGCCGTCGGCGACGAGGGTGTCGAGCGCGTCGTAGACCTCGCCTGATTCGACGACCGCGCTCGGCGGGCAGTGCAGCTGCACGAGGTCGAGGGTGTCCACACCGAGGTTGCGACGCGAGCGTTCGGTCCAGGCCCGGAAGTTGGCGAGCACGTAGTTCTCGGCGAGCTGGTCGACGCGGCGGCCCATCTTGGTCGCGACCGTGATCCCGGCGTCCGCGCCGGCGGAGGCGAGGTAGCGCCCGATGATCTGTTCGCTGCGTCCGTCGCCGTAGACGTCCGCGGTGTCGAAGAAGGTGACCCCGGCGTCGGCGGATGCCGCGAGCACGGCGGTCGCATCGGCCTCGCTGACGTTCCCCCAGTCCGCTCCAAGTTGCCACGTTCCGAGCCCGATCACGGAGACGGTTCGGCCGGTTCTTCCCAGGGTGCGTGTGTCCATGTCCCCAGCCTAATCATCCGCTCGGACGCTCTGGGTCAGCGTGCGGCAGCGGATGCCGGCGCGCGCGGCCCGTCCGGTCCCGCCGGTCGGTCGTCGGCCCCGGTCGCGGTCTCGATGACCGCCAGGAGTTCCCTGGCGAGGCGCGGCCGGATCAGATGGTCGTTCGCCTCCACGCGGTGCATCGCGACGTGGCGCATCCGCTCGATCACGGTCAGGCTGCCCGACTGGATGAACGCGTCGAGGCTGCCGTAGACCACGTCGACGGGCACGCGCAGGATCGCGATGTCGCTCACGAGGGTCTGCGATTCGATGCAGTGCTCGAGGGACTTCACGAAGGGGGTCCAGTTGCGTTCGGTGATCTCGAAGATGCCCTTGGGCAGCATCCGCGAGATGATCGCCGCATTCGTGATCGTGCGCTCTTTGTTCTCGCGCAGGAACGCGTACACGCGCAGGTACACGTTGACGCGGGCGCGCACCCAGCGGTCGCCGATTTCCGACGGCGAGAGGTAGACGGGCGGTCCGACCAGCACGACGCGTGAGATCCGGGTGCGGCGATCGAACCGGGTCACCGGCGACGCAGCGAGCCTGGCGACGATGAGGCTGCCGAGGGAATGGCCCACGAGCACAAACGGCTCGCGCAGCCGGAGCGAGCGGATCGTCGCGGCGAGCGCCTCGACGTGGTCCTCGAGCCGGTACTCGCAGCCCTCAGGGGCAGGCGAATCACCGAAGCCGAGGATGTCGACGGCGATGACCCGGTGTCGCGGGGTGAGCAGCGGCACCAGTTCCCGGAACGTCACGGACGAACTGGCGATGCCGTGTACGAGGATGACGACGGGCCCGGTGCCTTCATCCGTCGCGATGTGCAGGAGGGGCGGGCGGCGTCGACGGAACCGATCCCTCATCGCCGCCCACCATCCCATGACTCAAGTATCTTCGCGCAGGTCTTCCTTGAAGTCGTTGGTGGCCTTCGTCGCGTCGCGCTCGGCCTCGGCGTGCTTGACGCCGGCCTCCGCGCGCTTGACCTCGGCATCCGCCTTGATCTCGTCGACCTTGTCTTCGATCCGGTCCTTGGTGTCTTCGAACGTGCGGCTGATCTTCTGCCCGGTCGCGTCGAGGGCGTCCTTGGCGTTCTCTGCGAATCCCATGTTTCCTCCGTTGTATCTCGAATGTGTCTCATGGAGCGTGCGTGTCACGGAGCGCGCGTCTCGTGGACCGCGGGTCGCGTGGCACTCGGCCGGCGGTGCGTGGCCGATGATTCGACACTAACGGCTGCGCCCGCACCGAGACGGGATTGTGATTCGACTCCCAGACGGCGTCCAGACAGTGCCCTCCGGGAGCGCCATACAGTTGCCCCATGAAACGTTTTCCCGCCGCAGCCGCGCTTCTCGCCGCCGTGCTCCTGCTGGCAGGATGCTCCGCCTCCGGTTCGTCGAGCGATGCCGGTTCGTCCGTGACGAACCCCGGAATCGGCGCGTCAACGGGCGACGGGACGACCAGGGATTCCGGGATCGTCGGGGTCCCGCAGGTCGGAGACGCCTCCGGGAACGCCGCAGCGGGCACCGTCGCCGGCAGTACGAGCGAGGTCGCCTCGGGCCAACGGGACGTCGTCATGACGGGGTCGATGTCGATCACCGCAAAGGACCCGATCAGGGCGACGCAGGACGCGGTGACGATCACCGAGCAGGCCGGCGGACGCGTCGACAGCCGCACCGAGAACCCGGCGACCGACAACCAGCAGGCGAGCGCAACGCTCACCCTCCGCATCCCGGCCGACGCCCTGGACCGCACGGTCAGCGACCTGAAGAAGCTCGGCACCCTGAATTACGTGTCGCTCAACGCCTCGGATGTGACCCAGCAGACCCAGGACCTCGACGCCCGGATCACCGCCCTGAAGACCTCCGTCGACCGGCTGCTCGCGCTGATGCAGCAGGCGACGACGACGACAGACCTCGTCGCGATCGAGGGCACGCTCTCCCAGCGGCAGGCGGACCTCGAAAGCCTGCAGTCGCAGCGTAATTTCCTGTCCGATCAGGTCGACTTCTCGACGATCACCCTCTCCTTCTATTCGACCGGAACCGTCGCACCGGGAGCGCCTGGCGATTTCTGGACCGCGATCGGGGCCGGCTGGGCGGCCCTGGTCGGCGCGCTCGGCTCCGCGCTCGTCGGCATCGGCTATGCGCTGCCGTGGATCGCGCTCCTCGGCGCGACCGCGCTGATCGTGATCCTCATCGTGCGGATGTCCCGGCGGAAGGGCAAGGCTGCTTAGGCTTGGGGGGTGACCCACTCCACCCCCCACCACTCCTCGCCGGACCCCACGAAGGTCCGTCGCACGGATGTCTGACGTCACCGTCAGCATCGGGGTCTTCGACAATGCGGGCTACACCCGCGCGGTCCTCGACCTGACCATGCGCCTCGCCGAGGTTATCTTCGCCGCCGGGGCGGGCGCAGAGGATGCCACCGCCGCGATGGAAGCTATCACCCGCGCCTACGGCCTCAAGGGCACCGAGGCGAACGTGACGCACACGATCATCGCCCTCACCCACGAAGACCCGGGCACGCACGAGTCGATCACCCGCAGTCGCAACGTCAAGTACCGCTCGCTCAACTACGGCAAGCTCACCGCGACGAGTGAGCTGATCGCCGAGCTCATCGAGAATCCCATCGATGTCGCCGACGCGCGCAAGGCCCTCGCGACCATCGTGAGCGCCCGGCCCCAGGTCACCGCGCTCTGGCGCCGGCTCGGCTGGAGCCTCGTCGGCGCCGGTGCCGCCGTGCTGATCGGCGGCGGGTTCACCGTGCTCCTCGCCGCGTTCATCGCGACCTTCTTCATCGACCTGATCACGACGGCGCTTGACCGGCGGCAGGTGCCGGTGTTCTACCAGAACGTCGTCGGCGGGGCGATCGGCCCGATGACGGCCGCGGTCGTCGCCCTCGTCGACCCCTCCGCGAATCCCTCCCTCGTCGTGATCGCGACGATCATCATGCTGCTCGCCGGGGTCACGACCTTCGGCGCGGTGCACGACACCCTGTCCGGCTTCTACCTCACCGGAACCGCCCGGATGATGGAGGCGCTCCTCATCACCGGCGGCCTCGTGACCGGCGTCGCGGGCGCGTCGCTGCTCCTCGCCCGTTTCGGCCTGGTGCTGAGGGTGAACGGCAACGTCGCGTTGACGTTCGCCGACGTGGCCGCGTTGCTCGCGGCATCCGTCGTCATCGTCGTGGGCTTCGCGCTCGCGGTGCAGGTGCCGTGGCGGGCGTACTGGGTGGTCTGCCTGCTCGGGGCGCTCGCCGAACTCCTCTACCTCGGCGGCACGAGCGCGGGCTTCGGGCTGGTCTGGTCCTCTGCGGCCGCGGCCGTCGGCGTGGGGCTCGCCGCCGCGCTCACCTCGCGGGTCGTGCGCACTCCCCCGCTCGTCATCGTCGTGACGGCGCTCGTGCCGCTCGTGCCCGGGCTGACCCTGTTCAGCGGCCTGCTGCAACTTTCCGACGGCAACATCGACGGCGTGCTCAGCATGCTGACCGCCGGGGCCGTCGCCGTGGCGCTCGCCGCTGGGGCGATCCTCGCGCAGTACCTCGTGCAGTTCGTCTGGGGTCCGGCACGCAGGCTGCAGCGGCGCTTCGTCGGTCCGCTGATGGCGCTGCCGGTGCGGCTCAGCCGCAGTCCGGGCAAGCGCATCTAGCGAGGATCGCGCTTGCCCGGTCGGGTGCGTTCCGGGTCAGTTCGGAACGTCGGCCTCTCCGGTTACGTCGTGGAGGTCCTCGACGTAGCGGTACGAGATCGGTTCCTCGGTGACGTGCCCGAGCTTGAAGACACGTCGCACGATCTGCCCGTCCTCCTCGACTTCGAGGGTGACCTGCTTGGCATATTCGCCGTTGACATATTCCAGTTCGTGTTCGGTTCCCGCGGCGATCGGGTTGGCGCCGAAGAAAATCGCCCGGTAAGTGCCGTTCTCGCTCATATTCCCTCAATCCCTCAGGTGGCTGGTCGCACTCAGCCTACGACCGGTTCGCGCTGGCACAAGGGCCGGGCCTGGCGGATGCCGTTCCCAGCGATTCCGCGTAGGGTCGAAGAAGACGATGCCGCTGGGGCTCGGGTCGAAGGAGTGCACATGGCTGACAAATCACCCAAGAAGGACGCGACCAAGAAGGTCGCCGGAAAGTCTCTCAAGGAGAAGCGTGCCGACAAGCACGCCAAGTCCAACGAGACGGCAGAGAAAGCACGCAAGGCGTAGTCTCCGCCCGATTAGATTTACGAAAGTTCCATTGCAGTCAGGGTGCTGCTCCGCTTCGGCGGGGCGGCACCCTGTTTTCGTTAACCCTTGTCGATCAGGATGCCGTCGGCGGCCAGTGTCGCCGATGTCGCCGAGAGTCGCCGCTACGA
>NZ_JASJVI010000127.1:0-7719 GCF_035019865.1 Cryobacterium sp. 10I5 | reverse complement strand
CCTGGTACAGGTGGTAGCTGCCGCGGAGAAGTGCGGATGCCGTGATGATCGTCCAGGTCGACCAGCCGAGTTCCCTGAGCCGGATGAACAGGTAGCCGACGACGATGAGTTCCTCGCTGAGCGCGGCGCGCACCGCGGAGAACAGCAGGATCGGGATCGTCCACCAGAACGTGTCGATGGGGGAGGCGACGACCGCGACCGTGATGCCGAGCGCCCGCCCGGCGAGGTACAGGCCGAGGCCGGGGATGCCGATCGCGAGCACGAGCAGGATTCCCGCCGTGACGTCGCGCCCCGGCCGGGTCAGGTCGAAGCCGAGCCGCCGGAAACTGCTCGACCCGGGCCGCCAGAGCAGGTAGAGCACGAGGGCGACGGCGAAGAGCTCGAAGAAGATGCCGAGGAACTGGTAGGTGAAGTCGAGCCATTCTCTGGTCGACTGCGAGCCGTTGATGGTCGTCGACTGGTTGCCGAGTGGGGTCGTGTCGGTCAGGCGCGCGATGATCGACACGATCGAATAGACCGCGGATGCCCCGAGCGACAAACCGAGGACGATGACGACTTCCCAGGCCAGTCGCGCCCGGTTCAGGCTCCTGGCGGTCACTCGGCCGGCTTCATCCGGCAGGCGGGGGTCCCGCCGGGCAGACGGTGCCGGTTGCGGGCCACGACGCGATAGCCGGCTTCCGCGGCCCACGACCACGGCGGCACGCTGCCGAGCCAGCCGAGAAAACGCAGCCCGGGAGCCGGCTGGTGGCGGAGCATGGTGGACACCGCTGCGGCCCCACCGTGACGGCGTCCCGCGGAGTCGACGAGCCAGACGCGGGAGCGGGCATCCGCTTCGGTGAGCCCGTACGCCGGGAGATCGGTCCACTGGTACGGCGAAGCGTCCGGCATCACGGGCAGCAGGCGGCGCATCCACCCGACGGCGGTCGTGCAGAATGCACAGTCACCATCGAAGATGAGAAGTGACGCGCGCGCACGGGTAGCAGTAACCATGGATCTATCCTCGCATCGATAAAAGCGTGGCGCGGCTGCGCGCGTTCCCCGCGCAATCGCGCGAGTTTCGGCGAAAGAAAGTCCGTTTGCGCAACGAATTTGCGCAAGATGTTTCGTCGAGGTAACGATTCCATCCGCGATTGTGCTTTTGGCTCAGTGAATACTTAGGGTCGAAAGTATCTGAGGCGTCTTCGCGGTCCCGAATCGCGCGGCGTTTCCCTGCGCACTGGAGGAAAATTGAAAATCAGGAGACTGGGCATTTCTGCCATCGCTCTGGCCACCGCGGGAGCGCTCATGCTCTCCGGTTGTGCAAGCGGTTCGACGACACCCGCCAAGACGGGTGACGCGAAAGCCATCATCTCGACCAACGGCAGCGAACCGCAGAACCCGTTGATCACGACGAACACCACCGAAACCGGTGGCGGCAAGATTATGACCTCGATCTACGCCGGACTGGTGTCCTACGACGCCAAGGGCGAGGGCAAGAACGAGGTCGCCAAGTCGATCTCGGCCGACGACGCACAGCACTGGACCATCACGCTCAACACCGGGTGGAAGTTCACCAACGGCGAGGCCGTCACGTCCAAGTCGTTCGTCGACGCCTGGAACTACGGGGCCAAGTTCAGCAACACGCAGAGCGCCTCCTACTTCTTCGACGACATCGAAGGCTTCTCCTACGACGCCGACACCGAGCTCACCGGGCTCAAGGTCGTCGACGACACGACCTTCACCGTCACGCTCGCATCTCCTGAGGCCGACTGGCCGCTGCGCCTCGGCTACACGGCCTTCATGCCGCTGCCGTCCGTCGCATACACCGACATGGCGGCATTCGGTGAGAACCCGATCGGCGACGGCCCGTACATGCTCGCCAAGACCGGCGCGTGGGAGCACAACGTCAAGATCGACCTCATCACGAACCCCGAGTACAAGGGCCTGCGCACCCCCGCCAACGGCGGCCTGAGCATCGTCTTCTACTCCTCGACGGATGCCGCATACGCCGACGTGCAGGGTGGAAACCTCGACGTCCTCGACGCCGTCCCCGACTCCGCGTTCGCGACCTACCAGACTGACTTCCCGGAGCGATTCGTGAACCAGCCGGCCGCGATCTTCCAGGCCTTCAACATGCCGTACTACCTCGAGCACTGGAGTGGCGAAGAGGGCAAGCTGCGTCGCGCGGCCATCTCCATGGCCATCGACCGCAAGGAAATCACGGACGTCATCTTCCAGGGCACCCGCACCCCCGCGACCGACTTCACCTCGCCGGTCATCGCGGGTTACTCCGACTCCCTCGACGGTTCCGACGTGTTGAAGTTCAACAAGGAAGAAGCCGTCAAGGACTGGGCCGCCGCTGACAAGATCTCCCCGTACACCGGCACCTTCGACATCGCGTACAATGCAGACGGCGGACACGCCGCCTGGGTCGACGCCGTGGCCAACAGCATCAAGAACACCCTCGGCATCGACGCAGTCGGCAAGCCGTACGCGACCTTCAAGGCTGCTCTCGCCGACCGCAAGGCGCACAAGCTGACCGGTGCCACCCGCGCCGGATGGCAGGGCGACTACCCCTCGATGTACAACTTCCTCGCGCCGCTGTACCAGACCGGTGCCGGCTCGAACTACGAGCAGTACAGCAGCACCGAGTTCGACACCCTCCTCAAGGAGGGTTCGGCAGCGAAGTCCGTCGACGACGCGACCGCGAAGTACGTGGCGGCCCAGGAAGTCCTGCTCAAGGACCTTCCGACCATCCCGCTCTGGTACTCCAACGTGACCGCCGTCTGGTCCGACAAGGTTGAGAACGTCGTCTTCGGCTGGGATTCCGCGCCGCTGTACAACGAAATCACCAAGGGCTAACTCCACAAAATAAGACCCAGTTTCATGCGGAGCGATGCCCGGGGCACTCAGTCCCGGGCATCGCTCGCTAGACTCGACCAGTGATTGTGATCCTTATGTCCGTTCGTTCCAGCGCGGGAACCTGATGCTCTGGTACACCGGCAAACGCCTGCTCCAGATGATCCCGGTATTCTTCGGCGCCACCTTCCTCATCTACTTCATGGTGTTCTCCCTCCCCGGAGACCCCATCGCTGCACTCTTCGGTGACCGGCAACCGGCACCCGGCGTGATCGAACAGCTCCGCATCCAGTACCACCTGGACCAGCCGTTCATCGTGCAGTACCTCATCTACATCGGCGGGTTCTTCCACGGAGACCTCGGCACCACGTACTCCGGTCGTGCTGTTTCCGACGTGATGGCCGCCGCCTTCCCGATCACCGCCCGGCTCGCGCTTCTCGCGCTGTTCTTTGAGTCCGTCGCCGGCATCCTCGTCGGCCTCGTCGCCGGGCTGCGCAAGGGCAAGCTCTTCGACGCGAGCGCCCTCGTCGTCAGCCTGCTGCTGATCAGCGTGCCGACGTTCGTGATCGGCTTCATCCTGCAGTACGTGTTCGCGGTCAAGCTCGGCTGGGCCCGCACGACGGTCAGCAGCGAAGCGCCGCTCTCCGAGCTCGTGTTGCCCGCCATCGTGCTCGCATCCGTCTCGTTCGCGTACATCGTCCGCCTCACCCGGGCGAGCGTCTCAGAGAACCTCGGCGCCGACTTCGTGCGCACCGCCACGGCGAAGGGCCTGTCGCGCCGGCGGGTCGTCACCGTGCACGTGCTCAGGAACTCGCTCGTCCCCGTCGTCACCTTCCTCGGAGTCGACCTCGGCTCCCTCATGGTGGGCGCGATCGTGACAGAGGGCATCTTCAACATCAACGGTGTCGGCGGCACCGTCTACAAGGCGATCAAGCTCGGCGAGGGACCGACCGTGGTCTCGTTCATCGCCGTCATGGTCGTGATCTTCGTGCTGGCGAACCTGCTCGTCGACCTGCTGTACGCAGCCCTGGACCCGAGGATTCGTTATGCCAAGTAACCGGAACACGCAGCCGCACTTCGTCGCGGCTCTCGACGACACCCCCGTCGCGGCGGTCGACCGCCTCGACGAGACCGAGAAGGCCCGCAGCACATGGGCGGATGCCTGGGAGTCGCTGCGCGGCAAACCCAGCTTCTGGATCTCCTCCGTCCTCATCCTGCTGATCGTGATCGTGGCGCTTTTCCCCGGGATCTTCACACAGGTGCCGCCGGACCAGAACTGCCTGCTCGCCAACAGCAACAAGGGTCCTGAAGAGGGACACCTGCTCGGCTTCACCCGGCAGGGCTGTGACGTGTACTCGCGGATGATCCACGGCACCCAGGCCTCCGTCACCGTCGGCCTGCTCGCAACCGTCATCGTCACGCTCTTCGGCGTAGTCGTGGGAGCCCTCGCCGGCTACTACGGCGGCGTCTTCGACGCGATCGTCTCCCGGATCGGCGACATCTTCTTCGCCGTCCCGACCGTCCTCGGCGCCATCGTGCTCATGTCGGTTCTCCCGGACCGCACCCCGGTCACGATCGCCCTCGTGCTGTCGATCTTCGCCTGGCCCCAGATTGCGCGGATCATGCGCGGCTCCGTGCTCTCGGCGCGGAATTCCGACTACGTCACGGCGTCCATCGCCCTCGGCGTCTCGAAGTTCCGGATCCTCGTCCGTCACGTCGTGCCCAACGCGATCGCCCCCGTGATCGTGATCGCCACCGTCTCGCTCGGCACGTTCATCGTCGCCGAGGCGACGCTGTCCTTCCTCGGCATCGGCCTGCCCCCGCAGATCATGTCCTGGGGCAATGACATCAACTCGGCCCAGACCTCGATCCGGACCAACCCGCAGGTGCTGATCTACCCGGCCATCGCCCTGTCCATGACCGTGCTCGCCTTCCTGATGCTCGGCGACGCCGTGCGCGACGCACTCGACCCCGAATCGAGGGCACGCCGATGAGCCAGACCGTGATCGAACCAGTGACCACCGCCGCACGTGACGAGAATTCCCCGCTCCTCGAGATCCGCGACCTCGAGGTCGGCTTCAAGACCCAGCACGGAGTCGTTCCCGCCGTTCGCGGCGTCAACCTCACCCTGTACCCGGGTCAGACCCTCGCGATCGTGGGCGAGTCCGGTTCGGGCAAGACCACGACGGCGCAGGCGATCATCAACCTGCTCGCCAACACCGGCAAGGTGACCGCCGGCCAGATCCTGTTCGAGGGCCGCGATCTCACGACCCTCAAGGCCAAGGAGATGCAGGATGTCCGCGGGCGCCTGATCGGCTACGTCCCCCAGGACCCGATGTCGAACCTCAACCCCGTCTGGAACATCGGCTTCCAGGTCGAGGAAGCGATCCGTGCCAACGGCGTCGCCCAGGGCAAGGCCGCGAAGCTCCGCACGATCGAGGTCCTCAAGGAGGCCGGGCTCAGCGACGCCGAGGACCGGCTCAAGCAGTTCCCGCACCAGTTCTCCGGTGGCATGCGGCAGCGTGTGCTGATCGGCATCGGCCTCTCGGCCCGCCCCAAGCTGCTGATCGCCGACGAGCCGACGTCAGCGCTCGACGTGACCGTCCAGCGCCAGATTCTCGACCACCTCGCCACCCTGACGCGTGACTACGGCACGTCCGTGCTGTTCATCACCCACGACCTCGGCCTCGCCGCCGAGCGCGCGGAGCAGCTCGTCGTGATGTACAAGGGCAAGGTCGTCGAATCCGGTCCCTCCCAGGAGATTCTCGCCAACCCGCAGCATCCGTACACGCAGCGCCTCGTCGCCGCCGCGCCGAGCCTCGCATCGCGGCGCATCCAGTCGGCCAAACATTCCGTCGAGGTCGAAACGGATATTTCCGCCGCGGGCGCGAACGACCAGGTGCTTGTCACCCGCGCGATCGAGCGGGAGCAGGCCGCACCGGCCAAGGACCTGATCTCGGTCCAGGGCATCTCGAAGATGTACCGCATCCGCACCAAGGGATTCAAGTACAACGAGCTGCTCGCGGTCAACGACGTGTCCTTCGGCATCAAAAAGGGCACGACGACCGCGCTCGTCGGCGAGTCCGGCTCCGGCAAGTCCACGGTCGCCAAGCTCATCCTTCAGCTCGAGTCCATCACGAGCGGGCAGATCGAGTTCGACGGCCAGGACGTCGCCGGGCTCAAGGGCGCGGACTTGCTCAAGTTCCGCAGAAGGGTGCAGCCGGTCTTCCAGGACCCGTACGGTTCGCTCGACCCCCAGTACAACGTGGGAAACACGATCGCCGAGCCGTTGCTCGCGCACAAGGTCGGCACGGCGAAGGAGCGACAGGAACGGGTGCGCGAGCTCCTCGACCAGGTCTCCCTGCCCTGGGCCTCCCGGCACCGCTACCCGAGCGAACTCTCGGGCGGCCAGCGACAGCGCATCGCGATCGCCAGGGCGCTCGCGCTCAAGCCCGACGTGCTCGTGCTCGACGAGGCGGTCTCCGCCCTCGACGTGCTCGTGCAGGGCCAGGTGCTCAACCTCCTGACCGAGCTGCAGACGGAACTCGACCTGACCTACCTGTTCATCACCCACGACCTCGCCGTGGTCCGCCTCGTCGCGGACAACGTGTGCGTCATGCAGCAGGGCAGGATCGTCGAGGCCGCGACGACCGACGAGGTCTTCGACAACCCCCGTCAGACCTACACGCAGGAACTGCTCGCCGCGATCCCGGGCGGCAACTTCGAGTTCGGTCGCTAGGTCGACAGTTCCGGCCTCACGGCCGAGGTGCGGGGCGGGGACTGGGGTCCCCGCCCCGTTTCGCCGTTCGGGCGGATGCCCGCGCGGCGCCCGGCCGGGCCACGTCGGGGCTCCCAGCCTCCCGGCAGGGAGAGTGCGGTAGGATTATCCGTTGGGTCGGACCTTGACCACATACATCCATTCTTCGCCGCATCCGTTTGTCCGCGGCATCATTCTTCGTAAGGATTCACTTCATGGCGATTGCCACGCGCAATAACCTCCGAAATGTCGCAATCGTCGCCCACGTCGACCACGGCAAGACCACGCTGGTTGACGCGATGCTCCAGCAGACCAACTCGTTCTCGGACCACTCGCACGTGGACGAGCGCGCGATGGACTCGAACGAGCTCGAGCGCGAAAAGGGCATCACCATCCTCGCCAAGAACACGGCGATCTCGTACAAGGGCATCCACGCCACCGACGGCCCCATCACGATCAACGTGATCGACACCCCCGGCCACGCCGACTTCGGTGGCGAGGTCGAGCGCGGCCTGTCCATGGTCGACGGTGTCGTTCTCCTCGTCGACGCGAGCGAGGGCCCGCTGCCGCAGACCCGCTTCGTGCTGCGCAAGGCGCTCGAGGCCCACCTGCCCGTGATCCTCCTGGTCAACAAGACCGACCGCCCTGACGCGCGCATCGAAGAGGTCGTCGCGGAGAGCCAGGACCTGCTCATCGGCCTCGCGAGCGACATGGCCGACACGCACCCCGACCTCGACCTCGACGCCATCCTCGACGTCCCCGTCGTCTACGCTTCCGGCCGTAATGGCGCCGCGAGCCGCAACCAGCCCGAGAACGGCCAGCTGCCCGACAACGCCGACCTCGAGCCGCTCTTCGAAGCGATCCTCGAGCACATCCCGGCCCCCGTCTACGACGACGAGCACCCGCTCCAGGCCCACGTCACCAACCTCGACGCCTCGCCGTTCCTCGGCCGCCTCGCGCTGCTGCGCGTCTTCCACGGCACGATCCGCAAGGGCCAGACGGTCGCCTGGATCAAGCACGACGGTTCCGTGCACAACGTGCGCGTCACCGAGCTCCTGATCACCAAGGCGCTCGACCGCTACCCGACCGAGAGCGCCCGCCCCCCCCCCCACGTCCCCCGCGCC